>JAZANC010000100.1:0-5158 GCA_036228805.1 Thermoplasmatota archaeon | reverse complement strand
CGAAAGACGCGTAACTTCCAATCAAGAACACTAGTATCTGTCCTGCATTCATGTAACGTCTGTAAAAACGAGTATACTATGAAGGGATGTATTTTATTCCCTCTGTGTCATAAATATCTCTGTATTTTTACGAGCTCTTTCAAGATTTTAGTTTTCCAAAACATCGCCTGCAATCGTTGCAGCTCCAAGACATGCAAGAATGTCATCTGCAGTTGCTTTGGCAGTACTCAAAGAGCTGGCCTTTACTGTGATGATAGCCTCAATTGAGGATTCGTCATGGACGAAATCAACACTAAACGCATCTGGGTCATCTGGTTCTATCGACTGTATAGCTCTCTTGATTTTGCCTGGATCGCCTGACCATCTGATCTCGATAGTTGACTCCATGGCCTCCCGGAGGACGTGATTATGCTTTGAGGCATCGGAGAATTGACCGATGACCACTTCAACCCTGATACGTCCGCCATGTCGTGGCACGGGAGCTCATTAGGCTGGAGGACGTGCACCGCTCTTTTGGTCCGGTGACTGTTCTAGAGGGGGTGAACGTCAGAATCGACGAAGGGGATAGAATCGGAATCGTTGGACACAATGGTGCTGGTAAGACAACACTGCTGAGGACCATTTCTGAACAGGATCAAGATATCGGTGAGATATCATTTGCTCCCGGTCTTAGAATTGCATTTCTAACGCAAGTCAGAGATATCAACGACGGTGCTACACTGGAAGAGGAGTTGGGGCGGAAAGGTCGACAATTCGAAGAGATCGATGAAGAGCTTTCCAAGATCGAAGCAAAGATGGCTGATCCTTCTTTCTATGAAGGAGATTGGCAGGCGGATATCGATCGCTACCAAGAATTGCAGAGTATGAATGCGAAAAGTGGAGGTTCGAACGTAGCAAGTCATGCACAGGAGATCCTGCGAGCTCTTGATCTCTCACAACATCCCATGGAAACGCCTCTTGACTCTCTTTCAGGAGGGGAGCGGGCAAAGGTTGCTCTTGCTCGCCAACTTGTTGGGCTTTCTGAAATCGAGGTATTCTTTCTAGACGAGCCGACAAATCATCTTGACTTGGAAACGTTGGATTGGCTGGAGCGTTTTCTGCTTGATTTCAAGGGCGCCATAGTAGTGGTCAGCCATGATCGGTATTTTCTCGATCGTATCTGTAATGCTGTTCTGGAAGTCCAAGATTCGCATGTCAGGGGATATAGCGGCAATTACACATCGTATCTTAAGCAGAAAGAGCTCTTTCTCCAGACTCTTGAGGATCGAATTGAGAAGACGCAGAAGGAATTGCGTCGATTAAAGGGTGCTGTTCAATCCATGAAGTCGGCTAACAAATACGACAAATCGATCTCACAGAAGCATGTGATGATCAACCGTGCTCAGCGTGAGTTGAAATGGCTCCGTTCTTTGAAGCCCAAATCAAGACGTGCATTGAAATTCACATTGGAATCAAGTGAGAAGTCGAGTCTCGAAGTTCTGGACATTGCAAATGGTACATTGCTTTTCGATGGGCTTCAGAGGCCCATCTTCAAGTCGGTCGAAGCTAGTGTTAGGAGAGGTCAGAAGATAGGCGTGGTTGGTGGAAACGGAGCAGGGAAGACAACCCTCCTCAGAACAATAATGGGTGAAATTAAACTGGATTCTGGGAAAATCGATGTCAGGCCCGGTGTGCAGATTGGCTACTTTCATCAGGATCATCGGTCTCTTGACTTTGAATTGACTCCGGTTGAACAGATACGCTCCCTAAAACCAAGAATGGAATACGGGGACATACGGGCCATGTTGGGGCAGTTCCAATTCACAAAGGATATGGTCAGTACCAAATTGAAGGCACTGAGCGGAGGCGAGAGGGCACGGATAGCACTGCTAAAGCTCCTTCTTGAAGAGAATAATCTTCTCTTGCTAGATGAGCCTACCAATCATTTGGACACAGATGCAAAAGAAGCCTTGGAAGGGGCTCTGGATGATTATGATGGCAGTATAATCACAGTTAGTCATGATAGGTGGTTCTTGGACAGGGTTTGCGATACTATCTGGGAGCTTCCGGGTGATGGGCGTATTATTGTCTGGCCGGGAAACTACACTCGTTATTTGGAGAGGGTGCGCGCTCGGAAAAAATAGCCGATTGAACGATGAGAGTCATTCGCCCTACAAATAATCAGAAATTTTAGCCTGTATCATTCTTTTTGCAAACCATGATCCCATCACTTCCCGTGGGGAAGACGCTTCCGCGGCCATAGTGGAAATTGCATCATTTAACGTGTCGAATTTCTGAGGGATTGTGTTCAATGCCTCTCTACAGGCCTCTCGGATTAGCCAGACGCCAACAGGCGCCCAATAACCGGGCCCTATGTCCCTCCATACGAATGCAGATCCTGATCTTCGTGTGGATTTGAAATGCTCTAGGACCGCTAGTCGTGCTGCGTAATACGCACCAGTGACATTGTCAGCATACTTGGTTCTAGGACGTAGATCTTCCCAGTCAGAGGACACGTTCCCATGGCTGGACCACAATGAGCCCTTCATCCACGCCTCGGACATCTGGAAAGCCCATGATCCAGGTGCAGTGATTATCCAGAAGCGGTTATCCAGGTACTCTGAACGATACAAGTGGATTTTGTCAAGCGAAGGATAATCAAAAATCTGGCTCCAGATTCGATCCCCTAATGCGCTATCTGTTGCTGTGATGGACCACCTAGTAGGTACCAGTCGTCTTTTCTCATCTTTTCCAAGAAGGCCGGAGGACAACAATCTGGAAAGATGTGCTTCGCCGACTCCATTCATTGAGAGTTCGTCCATCGCGTCGGTGGCTAGAAGATCTGTCTCCTCGACTATAGCGTCAACTTTGCTAGAGATTCTAGCATGTCCGATTACTTCCAGATCCTCGATTACTCCACTTGGACCTAGTGGCCTACTCATGGAGTCGAAAGTCAGGGGCATGCTCAAATCGACCGGTCCCCTAAACCCGATTCCGATTTCGACTTCTTTCTCGGCCATTGCAATTTCTTGTGTTGCAGATAGGACTCTCCCCGGGTTTTTTGCTTCCCAGACTTTGGATGATTGGCCCCCTGTGACTAAACCTGCATGTCTCGTTGCAACCTCCTCGATAGGGCGGCCATAGAGTTGCGCGGGGTCAGAGATTGGAGTAGAGTTGTCCTGTGACCAAATCGTGGATGGGCCCACCCTGACATCTGGGTATCCGTGTCTTCCTACGAACACCTGGGGAGGGGAAGGGCCTTCAATTCGGTCAGCTATTCGTGGTTTCATGGGCTGGAACTTGTTTCTGACCTCAAGAAGCAAGGGACATGGATCTAACCCGCAGAGTGATTTTTTCCCTCTGCAGTCAATACACTCGGGGAACACTGGCCTGTAATCATCATCGAGCGTTCTTAGCGATAATGGCGGTGAGGCGTTCATATCCCCCAATGTCGGTTTGCGTTGGGGTCATCGTCTTCGTTCCTCAGAGAGTCAACTACAACTCTCAGCAGATAATAAAAGACGACGGACATGAATGGGAGTCCCCAATCATCAACCACTGTTGAGACAGATGGCTGGTAATTGGGCCACTCCTGCAAAAGATCGACAGTGGCGTTGATGAATGCATAGGAGACTAGTCCTAATCCGATCATGAGGATTGATTGCCCGCGGAATGTGCCTTCTTTCCACCTGAGTACCCCTAGTGAAAGTGAGAAGCAAACTCCTGCTATAACCAGCCACTGTAGAGCCTCGTCGATAGCCCTGGCCCATATCCAAACCGTTGATCTGTCGCCGTAAGCGACATTATCCGTAAACACGTCAAATGCAGCGAGTATGCTGAATAGGACGGAAACTACTGAAACCGCCCATAACAGAGATGAGAATAGCCCCCCGGATGCACTGCTGCGCATGTCATCAAAGAGTCGTTCGAGTTGTTGCTCCCATCCGAGTCCTTTTGCAAGAATCCATGCGCCTATGATGAGGGGCAGTGAACCTATCACGATGTTACCGTATTTCGGTAAGATGAGGCCCAGTCCAAGTATCAGGAGGAATGTTGCAATTGGTACAAGGAGCCTTGCTCTCCATCGAGGGTCTTCTATTGCCTTTGCAATATAATAGTAGGTACTCTCGATTCCCTTGGACTGTCTGACAATGATCTTCTCGATATGATCGATACGGACTCTCGAAGAGATGATCGGAAGTGAGGCTTCATCTTCAGCGCCGTCTGTTACGAGGACCGCGGTATCGGGCTGAAAGAGTCGGATGACTTCATCCAGTTGGCTTGCAATCGCTCGATCGCTTCTAGGCCCCACTCGCACGTCTCCTGTGAGTATTGCGACTTCGACGCCATCGTTTGATTCTGATTTTTCGACTAATCTATCGTGATGATGCAGTGCTCCCATGATCGCGTTTGTATCGCTCTCTTCAGGATCTGCGATTCCGAGTCTCAAGGCTGCTGTCAGAGTGGCCTTTCGGCCTATGACTGGGCCCCTTACGCCAGCCTTGACCCCCAGATCGTTATCTCGATCGACAGTGACGACTAACGTTCTCACCATGGTGGTACCGGTGTATAATAGAGGGGGTGAAGATTTGAATTGTTTGCCGACATGGGATAAAAATAGCCTATCGATGAAGGGCATTCAGGCTTCGAACCTTGCTCTTGAACGCTGTTTGGCTCGTAGATATTTGAGTGGATGAGTTAACCACTCTTGATCGCATAGCCTGTCATCCCCCTGGGAGACCGGGCATCTTGCCGCTGCCTTGAGTGCTGCACAAGCATGGGGCGTGTATTCGCGCTCGTAGACATGCCCTACTTGGTAGGATGTAGTTTGTGGGTCGTAATCAGGTGCGCCTTCAAACAAAGAACAGGCTACATCGATCGGCATGCCGATGCTCCTAGCCATCGCAGCAACGAATACTCGGCCGACGTGGTTTACATTGACTCCTGAAGCCAGTTCCTCAACTGCGGATGAAAAGCAGGGTGGCCAATCATCACGTGTGGCAGCCGATACCGGCATCTCAGATCTGACTTGGGAGCCAAAGAGTTCGGTTATTCTTGTCACTTCTTCTTCCAGTCGATCTGCCATTAGATCAGACATTTTTCCCATACTTTCGCGACATCTCTGGATCAAATCCTCACGTATTCTTTCCTTTATCAGTCGTGCAGCACGTTCCCTGCT
>JAZANC010000099.1:0-12737 GCA_036228805.1 Thermoplasmatota archaeon | reverse complement strand
ACCTTCGCGCCCCATCAGGGAGACTACTCCCCCGAGGATCCAGGCGTATTCGCACATATGATGCTCAAAGAGATACATGATCAGCCCACAGCGTTTCAGAACGCAATAGCAGGGCGCGTTTCAGCCGATGGCACGAATGCAATGCTCTCAGGGTTCCAACTCAACTCTGAAGAACTCAGGAAATTAGACAGAATAAACCTGGTTGCCTGCGGTACAGCATTTTTCGCAGCGAAACTCGGAGTACGATATATCAGGAGGCTGAGCAATGTCCCTGTCGAGGCATATCTATCAAGCGAGTTCCCCGTAGAATCCGTTGGCGGAAAGAATACGCTAACCATAGCAGTCACCCAGTCAGGCGAGACCAAGGACACGCTCGATGCACTCACAAGAGCCAAGGTGGCCGGGGGTCATGTATCCTCGATATGCAATGTAATCGATTCCACAATCGCACGTTTCGCAGGGAACGGTGCTTATCTCTACGCTGGCCCGGAGTACTCGGTTGCGTCTACGAAAGCATTCACCAACATGTCTGCAGTGCTCATGCTACTTGCTTTGACGCTGTCTGAAACCGACAACACAGAACGAGCACGAGTGATCAGGGGCCTGAGGGAGATGCCACAGAGGATGTCGAGCTACCTCCACTCGGAGATCGATTTCGAGTCAATTGTCGATCTGCTCGTTGATTCCAAAACCGTCCTATTCATCGGCAGGGGCCCGAATTCTCATATTGCCAGCGAGGCAGCTCTCAAGATGATGGAGATCACCTATCTTCCTTGCATAGCATATCCTGGGGGCGAACTCAAGCACGGGCCCATTGCATTGATCGAGGAAGGCACCCCAGTCATCGCAATAGCTCCCGACGACTCACACTACCCCAAGATGGAGGCAAATATCAGGGAGTGCGCATCGAGAGGCGCAAACGTGATCTTGCTAACCAACAAAGAGACATCAGTCGAAGATTACTGTGCCAAAGTAATCCGAACGCCCTTCACGGATCCGTTCCTGTCCCCCTTCATGTCCATAATGCCCCTGCATCTTCTAGCATACCATTTGGCCGTGCGATTAGAGAGAAATGTAGACCGTCCGAGAAATCTGGCGAAATCCGTCACAGTAGTATGACATGGATGGCGAGAAATGTCGGATAAGGTAGAATTCCTTCTTCGCAAGGCAAATGAAGAGCAAGACCACCAAGAAGTGGTCCGAATAGCATCTGAGAACAGGGCCGATTTGAACAAGAACTCTCTGAATCTCTCAATCAGATCAGCCTATTCACTAGGGGATTTTGAAACCGCTCTGGACTTATCCATCGAGGCATCAGAATCATACTCAGATGAGCTGATGTTCGCCCTCTTCAAAGCTAGATCGCTCAATCAAATGGGGGAGAAGGACAGCGCCCTCGAGGTATATGGGCAATTGGTAACATCCCACCCCGATGTCCAAGAGCCATACATAATGCTCGCAAGAGCGAGATATTCGGAAGGCGATTACGGGGGCGTGATAGGCAAGCTAGACGAGTGGCCGGGAGTATTGGATGAACAAATCCCTATGCTCATTCTGAAAGCAAGGTCATTCCAAGCCCTCGCATCCGATGACGAGGCGTATGGTGAATGGACGAAAATCTCGACTCTGGACTCAGAAAATGTGGAAGCACAATTCAGAATGGGGCAGATCGATTACAACAAGAGAAACTATGAGAGTGCGAAAGAGAAGTTGGAGAAGACACTACAAATCGATCCGGAATATAGAGCCGCGCGGCGTCTTATCGGATTATGCTACGATGCACTAGGGGAAACCGGCATCGCCTCTGAATGGCTCCTCAAGGAAGCGATTTCAGAACCATTATTGTACTCTAATTGGTTAAAGGTCATCGACGTACTCCTCAAGGAGGGCAATGAGGGGGCATGCCGCGAACTAATCGAGAGAATACCGGAACATGTGGGGGAGAATCACAAATCGGTTTGGTTTCCATTCCTACTTTCAAAGAGCATCGGATGGACAGAGCGTTCCGATGAACTATGGCACTCAGTTCTGGAAAAGGTATCCATTAATGTTGAAACATTGGAAGAGGTAGTCGGAGACCTCCTTGATATAGGCGAAGTACGACTAGCACTCGATGCGATTGATACTGCTGAAGAACATGACATAGATACATCCACAGTGTTATCCTCCGTCCAAGATATTTGCAAGACTACAGGATACGGTCTTGATGACATACGGGCAGAGGAGAATCTTCTGGCCACGGAGATGGCATTAGGCGCAATTGTCAGGAAATGCTCCGGTTTCAGGATAAAGAAACCCTCGAAATGGCCCATATCCGTTCTTCATATCAGCTCAAGTATGGGCCAAGGAGGCGCTGAGAGGCAGCTACTGACTCTCGCCAAGGCTCAAGCCCAAGATCCTCGGTTTTCCAAAGTGATGCTGCTCACCTACGCTAACCAGGATATCGAGACTACGTATTTGAGGGAGGCAGAAGCCGCTGGAGTCGAACTCCATTTTTACTCAGACCCGCTGAACCATGCAAGGGAATTCCCCGAATCCAAAGTAAGAATCCCGGACTCACTGACCAAATTATTGCCTTCCAGATTTGTAAGAGATTTGAATCCAATGACTCGTGCGATAGACCTCTTGAGCCCGGGAGTCGTACATATCTGGCAGGATGAGACCAACATCATAGGGGGGATCTCATGTCTGTGGAATCGGATACCCGCTGCAGTCATGTCCTGCAGATCTATGAGGCCAGATGGAAAGACCATGCTGCATATCCGGAATCGGCCGTATCTGCTCAGAGCATACAAGGCTCTCCTCAAAGATTCGAGATTCAATCTGATCATAAACTCTGAAGCGGGCGCTAGAAGCTATTCCGATTGGATCGGAATAGACGAAAAAAGAGTATCCGTGATTCGTAATGGATATGATTTCGAGTCGTTCAAGCCTAGTGATTCGGGGGCCGTTTCAACATATCTGAAAGAAAACCACGTTCCGGAAGACGCTCTTATTGTGGGTAGCGTGTTCAGATTCGTGCCTGAAAAGCGGGTGGATCTTTGGATCAAGGTCGCCCGTGAAGTCATATCCGGATCTGAAGACGTCTACTTCATCGCCGTGGGGCACGGGTCGGGATTGGAAGAAGCAAAATCTCTCGTGAAGAGATATGGATTAGAGAAAAGAATCCTTTTCCCAGGAAGAACGAAGGACGTGCCTTCGTGGTTGGCGGTGTTCGATGCATTCCTACTCACATCACGAATAGAGGGGCTGCCCAACGTACTAATCGAAGCACAGTCTGCGGGAGTTCCAGTGATATCCACTGTCGCCGGGGGCTCCCCTGAGACATTCATGGATGGAATTACTGGCTATCTATCCACCTCAGACGACCCTGATGATCTTGCGAAGGCAGTATCATTGATCCTCCAAGACAGCAAATGGAGGCGCCATGCAGCCGACGAATCGTCAGACTTCGTCCGAGAAAACTTCGATGTGGACATAATGTCGGATAATTATGCCGAGGCCTATTTGCAACTCATGGACGACGCCCATAAGCGATGGATGGAAAGCCGCACGATAATGGACAGGCTTTTGATGAGGAGTTGAGGAAAATGGCCGTGAACAGGACTCTTGTGACTGGTGGAGCCGGGTTCATCGGCTCACACATATGCGATTACCTGCTTGAAATGGGGGATGAGGTAGTTTGCATCGATGACCTCTCAACAGGCTCTACGCAAAATATCGCCCACCTCTCGGATAATCCGAAGTTCAGATTTGTGGATATCGACATAAATGACTCAAGCAGATTGTTGAAGGAGATGGATGGAGTCAGCAGGGTCAGCCATCAGGCTGCTATAGGATCCGTACCTAGATCCGTGAAAGACCCGTCCACTACAATGAGGGCGAATGTTATGGGGACCTTGTCCCTGCTCGATTGCTGTAAAAAAGCGGATGTTAGGAAGGTAGTATTCGCAAGCAGCTCATCCGTATACGGCGATAACCAGGATTTGCCGAAAGTCGAGACGAAGACCGGAAAAGCACTGTCGCCCTATGCCCTATCAAAGTCAATCGGGGAGAACATGATGAGGCTTTATTCTGAAATCCACGGGTTCGACACTATTTGCCTCCGCTACTTCAACGTCTTCGGCCCAAGACAGTCCCCCGATGGGCCATATGCCGCAGTGATCCCCCTGTTCATCCAGAACGCGATTTCCGGAAAGAAGTCGAAAATTTTTGGAGACGGTCTCCAATCCCGTGATTTTTCATATGTCTCGAATGTCGTAGATGCAAATGTAAGGGCACTTTCTCTAGAGGAAAAAACAGGTCAAAACCTAGTAATGAATATCGCATGCGGCGGAAAGATAACTGTAAGCGAATTACACGAATCGATATCCAAGATAATCCATGAGAAGGACTCTGCAAACAAGATCATGCAGCCAGAAATGCTCCCTCCAAGAGAAGGCGACATACTCCACTCATTGGCGAATATAGAGCAAGCAACAGCCAGTTTAGGATATACTCCATACATCTCCGTTGAAGAAGGGCTCGAAAAGACCGTCTCGTACCATCTCAAGACTCAAGGGGGCCTCTGAGTGAAGACAGAGGTGTTCTACGAAGAAGGTCGAATGAGAATCGCCCTCATCCCCGAGGACGACGACAACCTTGTCCCATCTGAAAAATACAGGATGTTTCAGAGAGAATTCAGCGTCTCTCTACCCGAGGGCGTCAAAGACATTCACCCCGATCTGGTTGCCTTGGCGACCATGCTGGTCGTCAATCCATTCGTGGGGAATCGACTAGTTCCTCCGCTCAAGGTATCCAGCCGCTTTCAAATCGCAGCGAATTCAGTTCTCAGTAGATACAAGATATCTGACCATGTGGACCCCCTTCTATCTCCAAGGGAGCAGCCCTCGACATCGATACCGATGCTCGCTTTCAGCGGCGGCGTAGACTCTACTGCGGCCCTGAGCGTAATGCCCAAGAACACGGTTTCAGTCTTCATGGACCGTCCCCTAAAAGGAAAGTCGCTCTACAATCCACAGGCCGCGCATCTCGCAGTGGAATCCCTCAAAGAGATAGGCTACGTATCTGAATCAGTTCAATGCGACTTGGAATACGTCCGCCACCCAGTAGGTTTCCCCACGGACCTTTCCAATGGGGTTCCTGCTTTACTGCTCGCCGATTATTTCAACGCATCCTCGATTGCCTTCGGAACAGTACTTGAATCCGCATACGGCATTGGCCATGAAAGATACAGAGATTACCCCATAGGGGCCCATTACACGTTCTACTCGACACTCTTCAATGCAGTCGGGCTGCACCTTTCCCTGCCCATGGCTGGCGTGAGCGAGGTTGGGACTGCGATGATAGTCGAAAAATCCCCAATCGGATTTGTGGCGCAGAGCTGCATAAGAGGGACAATGAACAACCCCTGTCTGAAATGCTGGAAGTGCTTCAGGAAAGCAACCTTGGGCCGCGCGCTTGATCTGGATAGCGGTTCGCCGGCAACGATTAGCAGCCTCCTTTCAAGAGAAGTAAAGTCGAAACTTCTGGCCTATCCGATAAGTCACGAGAACGTAGTGGCATTCTCCATGCGAAGGTACCCGCGCGAAGAAATCGACGCCGATGACTCGAGGATACTAGACGGCCTCCTTGAAAGAGTCAAAGGCATATCGGATTTAGCCTTCTTGACTAGGTGGTATAAGCCATCTCAGATACTCGTGCACTCATCTTGGAGGGAAGATTTCACACACAAAATACTAGAATTCCTTGAAGTCATGTCCCCCAAAGAAACATCCGAGATAGAATCGTGGTCCATGGCTTCTTTCTTAGCCGATCCTTCAACAGTTTCCGCGCATGATCAACTTGAAGAGCTATTCGATGAGCCCTAGCCCCTGATGAGATCAGCGACTGACTGGGCACCGTTCCTCACTTCCATTTTTTCGAAAGATGAACGCATGTCGTTACGGACCTGCTGATCCATAATCCTGTCAACCGCCGCAGTAATCGATTTCTTGGTACGGTCCTTCAGCACGATCATGCAACCAAGATCGCCTGCTGCTTGAACACGCGCCGACTGGTCGTCACGCTTAGTTTTCAGATTCGGGAACATAATTGTTGGAATGCTGAATTGAACAGCCTCGTGATACGAGTTGTAACCGCCTGCAAGTATGGCAAAATCGACATCTGCGAAGTACCTGGAATTCGGAAAGTCCCTCAGCGTCCTGATGCGAGGGTGATCGAAAACCCGTCTTTCCCCAATAACCGATTCACCATACACGACATAAGCCGAAGGATGACTCGCAATCGCGTCCAATGAGTTGCTGAGCTCGTCCGATATCTCATTGATCTTGCCAGCCCCTAGCTGAACATAAGCAAGAACCGCCTCCTCTGGAATACCAAGCCTCTTTCGTAAACTACCTCTGGGGTATATGTTGTGCTGATCTGAAAGTAAAATCGGATCACATCGGACTAATTTAGTCAAAGAATCAACTTCATTCATGGCTTCTACATGAACCGAATCTCCCGGCCTGACAACAAAGTCGAATACCGACATTCTGCCTTCTGGCAAGGGTTTTGCAGACCTATTTTCCCCAGCCCTTCTCAACCAGTATCTCGATACACCATCTAGTTGTTTTAGGACCTCAGTCATCCCTTTGTACGGATACGCCCCGTCAAACAAGAACGCCTTCGGCCGGTGCTGTTCCAGAACTGAAAGAAACAAATCAGAGAACATTGAATTCCATTCAGCAGGAGACATGTCTGCGTATCGGTATCTGCCAGGCAGGTGATACGCTAGAGCGCCTATGTCTGAAAGATAGTGCAATGTGGGCATAGTTGTCAAGAACACCAACTCAACGTCAGGATCTTCACGTCTAATCCTCTCAGCTATAGCGTAGCACCTTGCAAAATGGCCGAATCCAACGCCATTTGTTGGAAAGAAGAGTATGCTATTGGCCGGCTTGTATTTGATGGTGGGTTGTAGGGATTCAGAAGTATCAAACTCCCTGCTCGGGGCTCTTTCTGATCGTAGCCTCAGTCCCTCTCTGAGAATTCTGAACGGAAGTGAAGGAATCCTTGACGGCTTTCTGTAGGCATCCACAAGTATTGATCCAAGTACATATTCCGCAGACTCCTTCAGGATGGCTGATGAATTGGTAGAATCCTCCTGTGGCGTAGATTCCGTCTCAACATCCTCTGTATCCAAATCAGGTTCTAGCGAAGCAACTTCTGCATCAACCTCTTCAATTGAATCAACTTCTACGGGACTCCTTTTTGCATGTCGTCGAGCAACGGCTTCCTTCGACCACTGGCTTAGATGGATGGTTATCTCTTCAGGTACCTCTGCGATTGCCATCATGTCCAGGACTATGTCGCGCCTCTCAGCCTGTTTGTAACCCCTTAGAGATTTGGAGATCGAGGGAATGGGGTCATATTGTTGCAGAGGATCGATCATTTGAGCAGTTTCAAAGGCATCAACCAACCTGTCTAGGGAAATTTGACACCTACATTTGTTCACGAAATGATCCCTGAGACGTAATCCGTGACTCTCTGCGGTATCATAGATGTCAAGAGCATCCTTATGTTTCTCCATCCGTATTTTGGATCTAGCAGAAATATCCAGCCCCTTCGAATCCCCGAAGATCCAGGCCATTCTCCCATTGAATGAAGCGGAACGCCAATTTTTCGAATTGTACTTCTTGCTTGACCGCCTCCTGAAGTAACGTCCAAGACGGCCCATTGCCTGTTCCAGTTCGAGAGAGTATTTGAGAATGAGGCAATGAGGGATGGTTGGGATATGGCACGGATAATTTGGGTAACTGGTCGAAGATTGACGTCCGATTTGGCGTCAAGCACAGAAATAGGCCTATTTGATGCCCTCAAATCTAGGGGCCACGATATTGAAATCCATTATCCGGGAGATTCTGATAGAATACCGTTCAAAAGTGATGGGATCCAACCTTCGCTGCGCAACTCTGGCCTGAGGGGATTCAAATCTCGGCTTGCCAGTAAATCTGCGATCAAGATCATCGCGGATGCCTCGAAAAGCGACGCTCCAGACCTATTCGTAGACTGGAGACTTGTGCCATGGATGGGCGCAGAGCTATCCAATTACCCTGCTAACTGGTTCATAATTGATCGAGGACCACCCGCAGACGACGGCATATTGGGAAGATTACAATGGAGGTATTGGATGAAATCTTGGAAAATGGCGGGAGACAGCGCTTCAGGAGGAATGGTGGTTTCCGATGAGCATGAAAAAATTGTGAGGCCGTATTCGGGACAAAAGATACCAATCTGTTCATTGAGCGGAGGAGTCAAGAAATCGAAAATCTCACCTCAACGAAGAATAAAACCTGATGAAATCCTGAATTTGGTATATATCGGAAGAATTGACAAGAATAGGGGCGTCAAGGACCTGATTAGCATACTAGATTGGGCAGAAAAAAGAGATATGGTCCTGAACATGCATATCGCAGGGGAAGGGGATGAGTCGGAGTTTCTACGAAGCGACTCCAGAATAATCCATCATGGTTTTCTCGGCAGTGAAGATGTCCATCTCCTCCTCTCAGAATGCGACATAGGACTTCTACCGATGCCACCTGGTCTGGTGTGGAGCACTTCCAGCCCACTCAAATTGGCAGAATACGCAGCGGCAGGCCTCGCGGTCGTGGGCGTCAATCACCCTGGACACTTGCTTCCTGAATCTCGGGAATGGATGGATCTCGGCCCTGTTCATGATTGGTGGAGTAAGGGGATTAGCAGATTCAGCGAACTCTCGCCTGAAGAATGGGATGGTGTGCATAATTCAGCTACATCTGCTGCCAGGGAACTCACATTCGAGAGACTAGCAGAGAGGTTAGAGGAGTTCATGGGGTCAGTCTGATGATTCTCTCATCGGCCTCCAAATAGAAAGGTCCCTACCCGTGATCATCTTCAAAATGGCTGAATACACAGATAGAGCCCCATTTGCGACAATCAGGAAGAGAGAACCGCTAACAATCATGAGATATTTTGAATCCAGGCCTTGAAAATGAGTCCCATCAAAGAGTCCACTGACAACACCAGCGGTTGTAACAAATGCAAGTAGCAAGGCCATTGGCATTATGGTGTACATGTGGAGATTAAAACCCGCCACTAGACGAATCAAAATGGAATTATCGGAATCCATCATTTCTTTCATCAGATGTCTTACTAGCCCCTGCGCCCTTCTCACTTTTCTCTCTCTCGAATTCACAACTTCTTCCATGTCTTTGAATGTACATTCTTTGACAAATACCGATTTCCCCCCATTTCGTTGAGAAGATACAGCAAGTTGGGAATCATCGGCATTCCTCTTGACGTCTATCGAATCCAAATTCAAATGACTCATCTTGAAGCCACACAGGCTTCCCTCAAACACCACCGAGGCACCGATGTTGCTCTCAGATACCCTTATCCAATTAGATATCCTTCTGTAGATTGACATATCGCCGCCATCAATGCCGCAGGCTGCCGTTACGTCGGCTCTACCCAATGTCCTGAGAAGATCCCGGAACGCATTCCCGTCCACGATCGAATCAGCATCGGTCAAAATCATGACCTCAGAGCTCACTTCCTCAATGGCCCTTCTTACAGAATTGGATTTACCAATCTCGCAATTTTCGATAACTTTCCAATTATCGGTGAACCCCTCTTCCTCGATGAATTGAGTCGCTATTTCGGCTGTTTTGTCTTCGGAGCAATCGTATATCACGACTGAAAAGGAATCTAAAGATGCAGATATTTTTTTGACGTTTTCCAGTTTCCTACGGATCAAAATTTCTTCATCTCTCGTAGGTATTACAACAGTGATACTCCCAATTTCTGAAAAAACAAATTCCCTTTTCCTATAGCCCGATGCTGCTCCCAATAAAATTAGAATAAAATGCAACGCAGTCGGCAACAATGCGGCCAGTATGATTATTGCTGCAACCCCAAATGACATGACCCTGCCTCTTCCAGAACTAGTTGGAGGGCGGGGGTTGACGGCCAAAACAGTATGCCACATAGGCCCCATTCACGATGATGGGGGGATGGCAGCAGTCATCGATTCGATCTCTTCAATGGACATCGAAGGATGGACCTCGCTTTGTCTGAACTCATACAATAGGAACCCGTTCTGGTCAAGATTTTCATTAGTGCCTACAGTGCTGAACAAACTTTCCACGTCATTCAAAAAACAGAACTTGGATGTTGTACATATCCACGTGACTCATGGCATGAGTTGGTTCAGGAAGCATTTTTTCATCAGGTGGTGCATCAAAAAGAATGTACCTTTGATACTCCACATACACTCAGGAAGACCCCAAGAAGTCATCAGGAAAGCCATGAGACTTCTAGACAAAACTAAGGATTCCAATCTGGTTAAAGTCGTCGTACTTGAGAATAGGTGGCTGGATCATTTCCCGCCAAATTATCGGGACCGAGTCTCCATCATCCACAATGCCCCAAGACCTCTTTTTACTTCCAATTCAGTATCGAGTGAGAATCTAACCTTCGGGGTTTTCTGCCGGCCAGTGAAACACAAAAGACACGATATAGCCCTCAAAGCATTGAAGGCACTCAGGGAGAAGGACATCCAAGTCAAAATGATAGTCACAGGAAATCCATTCGATGATCCCCCTAGTTGGGTTGAACAGCATGGTTGGGTTTCAACCGATGATCTACGCATCATCATGGAGAAATGCAGATTCCTTCTACAAACTAGTCAGAGCGAGGGATCTTCAATGTCTGTAATTGAGGCTATGTCGATGGGATTGCTACCGATTGTATCCGAAGCATCTAGCGAGACTGTCGGGGATCACAGGGTGGTCGTTAAGGGGGAAGATCCCCTAGAATGGGCATCCGTCATCGAGAGTGAAATAATTAGAATTCAAGACAACAAGAACGGTGCTAAAGAACTGAGAAACCCCTACAATAGGGCTGAAATAGCCGCGGCTTGGCGAACGATTTACGATAGCAGCGTACATCAGGGCTAAATGAATCAATCACTCGGAAAATTATGAGGGGAACCAAGGATGTGCGGAATTCTTGCGACTACCAGAGGCATTGAAGACCTCCCTAATGTGATTGAATTCCTACGATTCAGGGGCCCTGACCAGACAAATCTCGTTAATGTCAACGGCATAAATTTCGTCCACACCCTGCTATCAATGACCGGGCCCCCAACAATTCAACCATTTCTGAGTGAAGACAAGAAGGTGGTTGCTTTCTTCAATGGCGAGATATACAACTTCAAAGAATTTGGCGACTATCAATCCGACGGAGAGTGCTTGGTACCACTCTATCTCGAGCATGGCATTGATTTCGTCCAAAAGTTAGACGGAGAATTCGCCCTAGCAGTAGCAGATTTCAACAACGACACTCTGATTTTCAGTACCGATGTCTTCTCAATGAAGCCACTATGGTTCGCCAAAGAGGGCAGCGAATGGGCACTCTCGTCTTACAAATCGTGCATCGAGAGAGTAGGATTCGATGATCCCACTCAGGTGGAAGCAAATTCCACATACGTGCTGAAGATGTCTACACTGGAACTTTTAGAGAGGAGGGATGTTTACACATTCGACCTAGAACAGAAGAAGACGACCTATGACGACTGGGAATCCGCATTCTCGGAAGCGATCGCAAAAAGAACAAGGAATATCAAACATGGTATCTTCATAGGCCTGAGCTCAGGATACGATAGCGGGGCAATCGCCTGCGAGTTAGAGGCCCAAGGAGTTCCATTTACCGCCTACAGCATCGTTGGTAGCGAGAACCCTGACACGATCAATGCAAGAATAAAGCGTACAAATGATCCACGTTTAATTGAACTAGAGCAGGACGAGTTCCTTCTTGCCAGAGACCACCTCAAGTCCTGTTGTGAGGAGTATAGCCTTACAATAGACAACGGCGAGTCCGACTGGCTCGTATCCAATGAGAAGGAGTTGAACGAACTCAACGCCAAGTTAGAATTGCCACTCAAATTACTGAATGAGCAGTTGGGATGGTACAATGAAAAGTCATGGTTCATCAAATGCGAGGAGGTACAAGCGTTGAGAAACAGGAGGGACACCCTGGAGGCCCGGACCAACACCATCAAAGAAACAATTGAGTACCGAAAAGCCGGACAATTCCTCACTGACGACAATGGCGCTATCGGGATGTCTCATATCTGCCACATCGGTAAAAGAGAGGGACAATTGATCTATCTCTCCGGAAGCGGCGCTGATGAAATAATCTCGGACTACGGGTTCGGAGGAGTCAAACATTTCAGGCACAGCACAATCGGCGGGAAATTTCCAGACGATCTATCCACCGTCTTCCCTTGGAAGAACTTCTTCGACAATACCCAGAGGGCCTATCTGATGAAAGAGGAGCATGTGAGCGGCTCATACGGCGTTGAGGGCAGGTACCCGTTCTTGGACACTGCAGTCGTCCAAGAATTCCTGTGGCTCGCTCCCGAACTCAAGAACTCCAATTACAAATCAGTGCTGCATCACTATCTGACCAAGCATAATTACCCCTTCGATGCCAAGCAGAAAGTCGGATTCAATTGTGGCTTCACTCCCTCTACCGATGGTTACTCCGCTAAGAAATCCGTTTACAGGACGGTGGGCGAGGCTGCAGATCAGACATTGATCGTCGATATCGATTTGGAAACTTCGAGAACAGAGTCTAGAAGAAACCGTCACGTACTCGAAAGCAAGCTTTCGTAGGCTTCTTTGGTATCCCTGGCCATGCGTTCCATGCCGAAC
>JAZANC010000098.1:0-2843 GCA_036228805.1 Thermoplasmatota archaeon | reverse complement strand
TATCTTTCTTACAAATCGCCCAAGTAAAAGTGACAGAATTCCAATGACTGCTATGCATGCTAGTGTCCCTGCCGAGAACCCCATGATCTCCGCCTCTAACCCGAAGTCGGAGAATGGTCCGCCACCCGGAACTGCCTCACTCATGGGGGGTCCCCTAATGGGGGGCCTGATAAACGCCCCCCAGTACTTTGTAAGTATCCACACTTCTCCGAGGGATTGAAGGATGTGCCCCCTCACGTGCGTCTATGGAGGAGGCGAAGAGGGCAACCCGCCTGAACCCCGCAAAAGGTCTGCGAACTCGTCTGACATGCCTTCTGTTGCCATTCTTGCTCTCCGTCGTCGCTCCGGCTGCCATCGCACCAGCAGTGCTCGCACAGGAAGAAGATTCAGGAATGTCACCAGATGAGATATGGTCAGTTGAGTACGTAAATCAGATATATCCATGGGGTGGTGATGAAAAGGCCCAGTTCTCAGAGTACCACGACTATTTCTCACTGAAGAACAGGATGCAATTCCTAGCGGACAGCAATCCGGACATTCTGTCTTTTCACGAAGGGCTTCTGGGAGGGGTAAATGCAAGAGGAAACCAAATGACCCTCGACGATTACAAAGGATGGCATTACAGACATCCCAGCCCATGGGTAAAGATTACCGCAAATGTACAAGGTGGCGACTATAACGAGTTCAACGATGACTCAGGTAACTACCCGGACAGACCCGATGTCATGCTGGTTGGCGCGCATCATTCAAGAGAATGGATGTCCTATGAAGTCCCAATGTTTTTCCTCGAGACAGTGGTTCACTACTATGGAAAAGCCGGTATCGATAACGACGGTGATGGACTTGTTGACGAGGATGGCTGGGACGGCATCGATAACGACGGCGATTGCACCTCGCTCAACGCTTCATTCCAAGACTCCAATGAAGATGGGACTCCATGCGGCCCAGGCGATCTCGGGGTGGATGAGGACTTCAGCGAGCAATTCATCACAGATATGATCGATACTCGTGAAATTTACCTCATCCCAATGCTTAATGTGGATGGGGTGAGGTATGACAGGGAGGAATTCTGTGGCGAACAGGCATACGACGGCTGTGAATCTAACTCCCCTGGATGGAGGAAGAACCTAAGGGATAACACGATCACGGGGGTTACTCCAATTCCAGATACCGACGAAGAGGTCAACGAGGGGTGCGATGGAGTAGACCTGAACAGGAACTACCAGTTCGAATGGGGACTCCTGATTGGAGTTTCGCCGGTTCCTGGGGTCTGCACCTTTGGAGATCCGGACCTAGTGCAGACTTACCCCGGCCCTCTTGATACCGTTGACAACGACGGAGATGGAAGAATCAATGAGGACCACGTTGACGGAGTCGACGATGATGGAGATGGCTTGATAGACGAGGATTGGATAGGGGGAAACAGCGAACCAGAGACCAAATTCATCCAAGACCTAACTGAGATGAATGATGATAACGGAGACGGAGCCTCTGACTTCAAGGCCACACTATCATGGCATTCATATTCGGAGCTCGTTCTTTGGCCATGGGGCCATTGCAACGATTGCCAAACGGTAGATGACGAGTACCTAGTATACCATGGGTTTGTGATGGGGGAGATGACAGATTACGAACCCATGCAATCGTCGGACCTTTACGCAACACAGGGCGATTTTTGCGATTGGCACTACGGCGTTCACCAGTCCTACTGCTACACGATAGAGATTGGCAATACCTTCCACGAACAGCCTGATGACATTGCTCACATCGCAGTTCGGAACCTCGGCATTCCATTCTACATGGTTGAAATCGCGGATGATCCACGTTTCAGAGCCGTACATGGGATAGAGAATATGAGCGCCAGGCATTGGATACAAACCCCGTCCGAGGTGAATGTACCTGATAAGGGGGACATACACATCGACCTGTGCCTTGACCCGTACTTCCCATTCTCCACCCAGGAAGACAGGTCACATTTGTCATGGCGTTTCGTCGAGCCGAACCGCCAGCAAGACGATTATGGTCCGACGGAATGGAGAATGGTGCCTTGGGAGAAAGCACCCTTCACAGCCTCGGGAGCCGATTGCCAGTTGAAGGACGGCACAAATGGCACGGTCCTGACCAGCACTGTTCCGATACCCGATACGTCTGTGGGGAAACTCCAGTATCGCGCACAGCTTGGGACCACCAATGGAGCATTCCCATTCACATACCCGACTATCGAGGACGGAGGGAACTATTACGAGCTCACAATGCCCTACAGGGCAGGATTCGGATCAGCGATCATGTCAGTCCTCATGTTCGCATTCATCGCTGGCGTAGTCTGGGGCGGCTTGGCATTCCTTCTGAGAACTATGCTCGACGAAGACGCACCAGTTCTATCTCTCCCACCGGGGGGGCATGAATGAACAGCTCATCAGACGAGTTCAGTGGCCGATTAGGACTGATATTCGCTACTATAGGCGCTGCGATTGGAACAGGCAACATATGGCGATTCCCGAGAATGGTCGGTGCTAACGGCGGGGGCTCATTCCTGGTCCCGTGGTTAATCTTCCTTTTTCTGTGGTCCATCCCGCTGGTCGTCGCCGAATTCGCGCTCGGCAAGCGATCAAGAACCGGCACCGTAGGTACATTCAGAATATTCAACGGCCCAAAATTCGCTTGGATGGGGCTATGGACTGCATGGATTTCCACAGCTATAGGCTTTTACTATGCTGTGGTGACCGGTTGGTGCATCAACTACTTCCAGAGCGCTGTTCGAGGTGGCCTAGGGTCAGACGTAGATACGACTGAAGTTTGGAACACCTTCTTGCAAGACCCATCCCAGGTGATCATGTTCCAAG
>JAZANC010000097.1:0-4755 GCA_036228805.1 Thermoplasmatota archaeon | reverse complement strand
TGGTGGTGTGGCTATCAGAGATGCTTCCGGGTGCTCTGCTTCAATTAAGTTGGCCCAATCCTCATCTCGACCAAGCATCTCAACTATTGATTTCAGAATAATCGGATCTGAAGACTCCGAGGTGTCTAATTGAACTTCCAGCCTCGATTGGATTGATTCTATTTCATTTATTGGAATCGAGGAAAATTGGCTTGGCTTGCTATCATCGATACGAACAGGAGATGATAATCCAGCAGGATCTGAATACCTTGTCCAGGGAAGTGGTCTCACAGGATCGGCACTCAGCCTGGCTATTCCAGGCACATCGGCTGAGGGGTGTGTTAGTATGATACCTCGATCTAAATGTCTCATACAATCGTAGATTAGATGTTCTGGCAAGTCTTCTTCAATCTCAACAAACATCGGAATTTGGGTATTTGACTGGATTGCCCACTCGATCAATGAACGTCTTGCTCTAGGGCCCAGATTGGAAGTGTTCAAACGATCAGCGTGAGTTTTCTTGTTCTCGAAGAGGGCGTCTCCCCAGTCTAGTCTGAATCTTCTTAGAGTCTCTTCAGGGACACGCGATCTTCTTCTGAATGATATTCTATCTTTCAAGGCCTGTGATCTTCGACGATGTTCGGAAGAGTTTGTTCTCGGATGGGCTAAACGTATCCAATTATCCAATGCATCCAATGGAAAAACAGATTGTGGATTTTTGTTATCCTGTATTCTGCCGATTACAAGAAAATCATCAGGAATGATTCTTGATATTAGCGATCTACCCATACGCCCTTCGATATCGACTACAAGTATTCCAGGTGAAAATACAGGGGGAGAATTGGGATTTATCGTTCCCAACCGTATGCTTGACTCAGAATGTGAGGAGAATGGGTGTCTCGCCAATTCGAACTTAGGGGAGAACCAAGTTCCGGGAATAATTGAAATCGGTCTTCCTGACTCGATTATTCGAGCATGAAAAATGCATAATGGCCTATCGACTTCGGAGAAAGACTCGATCTTGGCTGGATCTCCTGCCGAACTTGGTTCGGCACACAATTTTCCCGTATGTGGATTGATCCATCGGCGAGTTTGGTTTTCCACTTCGGCGAGCGCCCAAATGACCCCTTCGCTTCCAATGGAGTCGGTATTAGAGAAGGGGCGATCGGGGATCGCTATTGAAGCTTGATTGAATGGCATGGTAGAGGCGAGTAGAAGTCGATCTCGATCACGCGACACCATGCAAACAGCGTTACTTGAGGAGGGGATCGGCGTACATGTTTGGACCCTGTGGGCCTCATCCATGATCATGGCCTCTCTACCTCTTTGTGTGAGGTAAATCGAGGATCCTCGGGCTCCAGGGGCGCCAGTACTGCCCACCATTTCCTCGTTTCTGAGGCGTTTCAGTTCAGCAGAAACATGAGGCATCCTGAGATTGGTTTGCCGAGATATCTGGGCTACTGTCAAGTCAGAGCGGAATAGGGCGGATAGAACCCTTCTACGATGGAGTCCCCGTATTCTCCGAGGTTTGGCTTCAGAGTTTGATGGTACAGTTTCGACCATCAATGACACCCACTGTCAATCATATCATGTTTTACTATACATTTATTCTATTAAAATGTTATTTTTGTTATATTATGTTACATATTTCCAGTCGAAAATAACTTGCTACCATTGCAATGGACGTATTAAGTAGTCAAGATCGAGTCTATTCCTGCAACTTGATGTAACCAAAATACAGACTCGACCAAGAAGCGTTATATTGTGGTCGATTGTCCTGCACCATAACGCTGAGGTGGGTGGTTACTGAAGAAGATTCCAATAGTCTTCGGAATAGCCTTCTGGTAAAGCGTTTGAAGCGGAGGTGCAGATGAATGAGAACAACAAGACTCAGAGAAAAAATCAAGAAATTCCTAGACGAGAGAGGTCAGGCGAATACTACTGAGATTCTTGAGCATGTCAATTCGACAATGCGTCATGGTACTACTCCTCAGCAGCTCGGCAATGTTCTCTCAAAAGACAAAGATATTCGCAAGATAGCGACCACGAAGCGAGGAGGCGCTCTCTCGGGGAGATACGAGATATGTGTCTGGACTCTGAAGGATGACGAGCGGGATCCTGAACTCCAAAGATGATTTCATACTTCGAGGTCTGATGACCAAGTTCCTACTGCTGCAAGAGCATTCATCTTGGAGCGGTGGCGAAGTTTCGCCTGAGCGCCCTCCACATCTGACTCCGACCATAGCGACAAGGCATCTGCAAGAAGTGCGCGACCAAAAGAAAAGGTCAGCGGCCAAGGAGCATTTCCAATGATTAGGTTGATCTCATTGAGATGAGATGTTGCATCTAGATCCGATTGTCCACCTGACAGAAATGCAATTCCTGCAACTTCTTGTGGGACCGTGGCTTTCAGCACCTCTGCAGTTGCCCTTGCAACAGTTCTTGTATCGGCCTTTTTAGCTTCTGAGCCTGGCAATATCATATTGGGTTTGAGAATAGTGCCTCTAAGATTGACTCCCTGAACCTTACACTCTGAATATACCGCATCCAATATTCTAGAGGTGGTTGAAGCACACTGTTCTAATCCATGGGGCCCTGTCATCAAAACTTCAGGCTCAATAATTGGAACTATTCGTTGTTCTTGGCATATAGCAGCATATCTTGCAAGCGCGTGTGCGTTTACTGAGATTGCGGCGGCGCTTGGAAGGTCTCCAGATATCTTGATGACGGCCCTCCACTTGGCGAATCTTGCACCCATGCGATAGTATTCTTCGCATCGGCCCCTCAATCCATCAAGGCCCTCGGTAACAGTCTCACCTTCATGCCATGAAAGTGGCTTGGCCCCCGTATCCACCTTTATCCCAGGAATGATTCCCTTAGAAATCAGATAGTCAGGGATTGGAGTTCCATCATCCATTTTCTGACGTATAGTCTCATCAAATAGTATCACTCCTGAGATATACTGATTGATTCCTTCTGATGAAAGCATGGCTGATCTATATTCTCTACGAGTATGCTCGCTCGGTTCGATGTTAACTGCCTCCAACCGTTTTGACATCGTCCCATTGCTTTCATCGGCCGCAAGAATACCTTTACCGGGGGCGACTAGGTCTTGTGCGATTTGTTCCAACGACTGGGGGGACATATTCTACAGAACGGCTACAAGAGGGATGGCAATGAAGGCATCGCCTTGAGCAGCTTCGTCAAAGGGTACTTTCTACAATCGACCTAGTTGATGATTTGACATCGATAACCTCTGAAGTTACGATCGTATTGCCTTCATGGTTCTTGCGTACCCCTGGCATCCTTCCGGTGCAAACTCCTGATCCGATGTACACTGCATCTGAAGAAGCGCAGAGTTCGTCTCGATCCCAAATATCGTTGATTCGGTCTCCGACCATCTTCAATGCTCTCTCTCGATGGTCTTCTGTTGTAGTTACGAGTCGCCCTTCAAAGGGGGCATCCAGACCGCGAAGTGCTGTAGCAGTGATTACTCCCTCAGGTGCTGCTCCTATACCCAACAAAAGATCAGTATCAGAATCGGGGTCTGCTGCATCGAGTGCTGCTGCTATGTCTCCATCGCCAATCAATCGGACATTAGCTCCCATTCCTTCTATTCTTGAAATCAGATCCGTATGTCGAGGACGGTCCATCACTACCACAGTCAAATCAGATATTGGGCGGTCAAGTATGTGGCTTGTCGCTTCTAGGTTGTACTGTGTGGACCCTTCTAGACTAATTTCACCTTTCAATATCGATGGGCCTGCAATCTTATCCATATAGCAATCAGGAGCATGGAGTAAAGCGCCCCTAGGGGCTGCGGCTAGAACGGCCATGGCATTAGGTAAGTCATTTGCAACATGATTGGTGCATTCAAGAGGATCTACTGCTATGTCTATCATTTGAGCATCCTCAAGTCCCTGACTTGAGCCCAATGGCTCACCAATCCAAAGCATGGGAGCATCATCTCGCTCCCCCTCTCCGATAGCAACTCTGCCATCGAATGGAATCGTATCGAAAACATCACGCATTGCCTCGACGGCTGCTCCATCTGCGGCTTTTCCGTCTCCCTTGCCTATCCAACCATAGGCCGCAGCTGCGGCTGAAGACGTTGCGCGAAGGAAATCCTCCGTGAAATCATGAACTGGCATAGTCTGTTGTAGAGGGGGGTAGCAATCAATCCTGCGCAGGATGCTTATGCTTCGATAATACCCGTATTCCTTCTATTGAGGTTCCTGGATACTGCCCCTCAGAATCCTTGAGGATTGGCTTTAACATGTCAAGAGCGCAAAGCAGTCCTGCTGATACGCCACATAGGGCCTCCATTTCGACCCCCGTTTTTGCCGTGGAAGTCACAGTAACAGTACATCTCAAACCAAGATTATCATCTTCCCAGTCTACGGTGCAGCTATCTATAGGAATTGGGTGGCAATGCGGAAGGGATGTAGACGTATTCTTCACTGCCATAATGGCAGCAATTGTCGATGATGTTCTGAGGTCTCCCTTGGAGGTCATGCCCTTCAGTGCCATTTCCAATACCTGTGGAGGGACCACCAGTACTCCTGTTGCAATTGCTCGACGGAACATCGGTTTTTTCGAACTAATATCAACGACTGACGGGTTATTCGACATACATCTCTCTCCGCATGGGGGTACTTAGGCGCTCGGACACATCTCAACCAAGCCCCTCTATCCAATATTCGCCACTTGAACGGATCTCCTTCTTCCATATTGGTGCTTGGCGTTTTAATTCGTCGATAGCCCAACTACAAGCAG
>JAZANC010000096.1:0-3174 GCA_036228805.1 Thermoplasmatota archaeon | reverse complement strand
GATGAAGGCCAATTCGGCTCCGACCCTGAGTCTGCTGAATTGCTTGAACACGGTCATCACCTTGGCTTCTGTTGGAGAAGTAGCCGCAGTGACAGGAGCTCCGTTCCACTGAGTCACAGTAGCGGTAATCGTTACCACTTGCTGACCCTCTGGTTGCCTCAGATCCGCTCTAGCGGCCACTTGGAATGATGTGTCTCCCGGAGGTACTGTTGCTGAACCTGGGCCCGCGACCGAGATGATTCCCTGTTGATAAGTGAGATCGACCTTCTCTGAGAAAGTAGTCGGATTGGTGAGTGTGCAGTATATGATCGTAGACCTCAGAGCGCCAGGATAAACCTCAATCGGAGCTGGTTGGTCACAGGTAAGCGAAACATCGGGCGAGGTCTGGGCTTGTACTGCTGCTACTCCTGACCAGAGGCTCAGGAAATAGACGGCCATAATCATCAGTGGCACTCTAATCGATGCACTCATCACAAAATCCTCTGCTTGAACCATATTTGAGGCTTCGCCCGAGACGGGCGTGAAATACGTCATTATCTGGGGTCGCAATTGATGGTGGACCCGACCGGATTTGAACCGATGACCACTCGGTTATGAGCCGAGCGCTCTAACCAACTGAGCTACGGGTCCCCGAGGTTGTCGTCCACGAATGTCGAAATGAACCTTGTCTATGCTATACCAGTAAAATAGAAGTAAGCAAGTGTGCGAAACTGAACTTAGTGTAATGCTTTATGCCTATGTTCCGTTTCGGCGTGACAAGTGAAACTATGGCAAACAACGGGAATATTGCATTAAGTGTTGGAGTAATTCTCCTATTGGTGAACGTGGGAGTCGGAGCTTCTGGGGTCCTGGATGGAGTAATCGAGGGCTCAGTGGAAGAAACAGTAAACGACGGTTATGATGGTTTAGACGATGATGGTAATCAGGATTACACCGCCGATTTCGACGATGATTGGATTAATTCCTCAGGAACCAAAGCGTACTTCGCGAACTCAGTATCGAATCTGGATGAGGTGCTAGCTGGGACAGCGGAGCCTACCTACGAGAGGGTTGGCCCCTTCATTTACTACGAAAACACGACAAGAGAAGTCCTAGAATACGACTACGAGGAAGGTTCGATCACATATTCAGGATACGAGACCTTCGAATGGTGTGGGGATTGCACCTGGGAGGGGGAAGAATCCGTATCAGGAGACACCGTAGTGAACCAAATCAACATACTCTGGAACACCCAGAGAATCGCTGGTATGGGCAGGGGGGGCATAGAATATGGCGAGATTTTCGCCAAGGCGATGTTCGCTGCGCAAATGATTGAATTTGATCTTTCCAACAGAGCACCGAGCATGTGGGCTTCCGACGACATAGCAGCAATGGCTAGCGCTGCCGGAGGTGGCAAGTTCGGCAACATGTCGGCTGAGTACGCAGTTTTGTCTGATTCATACAATGCAACCGATCATGCAAATGGTGGAGACTCGGAACTCCCCAATTTTGAGGGGATGAGCCTGGCCAATTCATCAGCAATGAAATCAATTTTCTACTACGCGAATGACGGTTATGGAAACTGTATAGCCCTAACTTGCGACATCGGTCCCGTTTTGATTGCAGGAATGGGGGCTCCGAGCGAAACAGTTACTCCTGTCAGAGCCGCTCTTTTGGGGTATGCAGGAGATGACTGGCTAGATTCAGATGAAATTGACTGGGCTGTTTACTCCTTGGCTGCATCCTTGTTCGTAGCGAATGGGGGAGGTGCCGAGATAAACAGCGAGACTCCGCAACTCAATGAGAGATTCGCCGAGGTGAGTGGTTTGACAATCCCCGTCCCTGACACTCTGGATAATCTCTTGTTCAACGAGAGCGTAGGTTTGCTTACATCATTCGAGATTGGGGGCATACCACTGCCTGGAATGGTGATCGGACTACTGCTGCCGCTACAGGATGGTGATATTTTGGGAGCCATGGAGACGTACAGTCTACCCCTGCCGTCGATTATTAGTCTCGCAGACTACGTCGAACCATGGGTGGGACTCGGTATCCGAGGGAATCCAACGGAGTTCGAACTTATCCTCGTTGGTTCAACCGGGACTATGGTATCCGACCAATGGTGGCTTACAGCTTTCGGCGACTATGACCCCCTGGGCGGGACCTACATCCCGATAGGGCTCAACAGAGGGGGTTTTGCTGGTATGTCAAATTTATCCATGGAAAAATCAGATTTCATTCTAAATGACCCAGAACTCGGGTTGAAGACTCCGTTCAGCGGGCTATTCATGTACGGTGAACTCTCGGGAATGACCCTGCCTGACTCTGAAGGCGTGCAGCACACTTGGGACGATGCATACGTCGCAAACTTGTACGGAATCTCCGAGCAAGAGGCGAGTGCACTGAGGGACTGGGTGTCAAACTTCTACTTCGACACTGTGATGCCCGTTCTCCTGAACTTCGTTACTGGAAACACTCCTTACTACTCTATGCCAATTAGCAGCTGGCTATATGGCTGGAATGATGCTGTAAGCGATTTCTTCGGAATCTTCCCTTGGACAAGTTTAGAGACAAATGCAACCTATTACGGGTCTGGAGGGATAAGCACTGGAGACTATTCAGTGTACAAGATGAGTACAAGGGGTGAAACCATGGGACAAAGGATGGCACAAGGGTACATCAATTCGGACGGAAATGGCCTGTGCGACTACGATTATGACTCAAATGGAAATTTTATTGGGTATGACATCCCATGCGAGGATGGCCAGATATACGGAATGACGGAGCACCTCACCTGGAGAGCACCTCACAGAGAGTCAGGTGCTAATGGATTATTGTCCGCCCATGCAGGTAACAATGACACCTCATTGAGGGGGACCGTTGGGTCTCTGGCATCTCCAAATGATTCCTTCAGCTTCAATGTCGCTGGGTATGCGATAGCCAGATCTGAAGTAGGGAGCGAGACGAGCTACAAGGGAATCGATATGGTCGAGCACAACATAAATTTGGACCCAACGACATCCCAGATACAAGGCAAATTGCTTGGTGCGGGATCGTATGTTGATGTATTGCCGGGAGCCCTGCCCGTCTACCTCGCGGCCGACATAGACCTGAAGGTGGAGCCGATTACAACCGCAATCATGTACGGGAAAGTAAAGGTGACCTTCCACTTGGACACTCGCGGCCCTGGCAACC
>JAZANC010000095.1:0-4987 GCA_036228805.1 Thermoplasmatota archaeon | reverse complement strand
TCTTTCGCTATGATGAGGAGCGGTCTCTTTTGCTGCATGCTGACTTCTAGGCTAGGAAGAAGGTCTTGGGCGCTGTTGATCGTTTGATCCGTAATCAGAATCATAGGATTTTCTAGAATTGCCTCTTTCTTTTCACGGTCCGTGATAAAATATGGAGAAATATATCCTTTGTCGACTTCCATACCTTCGACGACCTTGAGGTCAGTTTCAGCTGACTTGGCTTCTTCCACTGTGATGACCCCTTCTTGTCCGACGGCTTCGACGGCTTCTGCGATTAACGAGCCTATGTCCGAGTCGTTGTTCGCGGCTATTGTGGCTACTTGGTGGATTGTCTCACTGGTCTCCACGGGGCTTGCCATTTCCTTCAGACGATCGACTACAACGGATATTGCTTCATCGTATCCTGATTTCAGCTCCACGGGGCTTGCACCAGCAGTGACATTTCGAAGGCCCGTGTGACAGAGCGCCTGAGCGAGTATGCTAGCTGTCGAGGTGCCGTCCCCGGCGTTGTCTTGGGTCTTACTCGCAACTTCTTGCACTAGTTTAGCACCCATGTTTGCAAAGGGGTCGGCGAGAGAGATGTCCTTGGCAATGGTGACTCCGTCATTTATGATGGTGGGGCTACCCCAGCTCTTCTCCAGAACAACCGTCCTAGCAGCAGGACCGAGTGTGACTTTGACCGCGTTCGCGACTGAGTCTATGCCCTCGAGCAGTTTTCTTCTTGCTTCTTCTCCATACAACATTTGCTTTGCCATTCATTTCAACTCCTTTTGTTCAGAGGTCCAGTACCTTCGCTTGAAGATCTTCGGATTTGATTAACATGTATTCTATTCCGAGCCATTCTACCTTTGTACCACTATATTGGCGGTAAATGACCCGGTCATCGAGGTTCAGCCCCTCGACGTCCGGTCCTATAGCCACTACCTTTCCTACATTCATCTTCTCGCGGGCTTCCTCTGGGAGGAGGAGTCCCGATTCGGTCTTCTCTGGTGCGTTCTCCATCTCTAGGAGGACCATCTCCCCCATTGGCTCTATTCCGACAGACATTTGATCAACTCTGGGCTATACAACCCATGGTTGACTACTTAGGGTCCAATTTAAACGTGTTCCAATACAATTCTCGGGAACCTTGAGGTACTGGTCATCAGAGGGCGTTAGGATGAGTGGGGGCTATGCGTGTCTATCGGTCGATGAAATTCGTTCGTCGATTGAAGACAGGAAGACTCGAGTCATACTTGCGGCTGATCTCTTCACAGTCTCTGAAATATCCAATATGCTCCACGAGGTGGGGGATCATATCTGTATGTTGAAGACCCATGTTGATGGGGTACACGACTTTCGTCTGGACAGGTGGATGAAAGAGGTGGTCGAGCCTGCAAGGGATATGGGTGTTCTATTGTTTGAGGATAGAAAGTTCGCTGACATAGGTTACGTGTCAAAAATCCAGATGCTCGGTCATCAAAGAATAGCCGAGTGGGCTGATGTGGTGACTGCACATAGAATATCAGGGCCCGATATAGTAGATGGGATTCACGAAGCGTGGAGAGAGTGTGGTAGAAGGGGTTCAGTCGCTGTTTTGGCACAGATGTCTAGTTCAGGCAATCTCTTGGGCGAGGAATACTGCAGAGCGGTCGTAGATTCTTGCCGTGAAATAGAGGGTGTTTGTGGTTTCATAGGAAACGGGAGCGATCCGAGAAACATTTCCGAGTTGAGGAGTTTTGTGGGGAGAGATAAGATGATTCTGACGCCCGGCATTAATCTGAATTCGAGAGAGGCGCGAATGGGGCAGAGATACGGGCACCCCCGAGAGGCGATCGCCGCTGGTTCCGATGCGGTCATTGTCGGGTCTGGCATTATTCGAAACCAGGAGCCTCTGGCTGCTGCTATGAAATATGCTGAGGAGTCATCTGTATGACGTCTGCATTTTCTCGGCGGGAGTGATCTTGGATGGGTTTTGGGCTTGCAGATGTAGCTGCTGTGGTTGTTCTCCTCCTGATCGTATTTCTCGTTCTAAGGGAATTCGTGTTCAGGTGGCGAATTCGATTGAGGGTCTTGATGGGAGATAGTGAGCTCCTAAATGATTCTCGGGTCAAGGTGATCGAGGTTATTCAAGCGCCAGAAGGGAGCATGGTAGTTGACGCGATAAGGATGGTCGCTGTAGAAGATTGATCTTCAGACAGGGATGTATCCAGCGTATATCGCACCAGCGACTGCCCCTCCGATAACGAATATCAAGAGTGCGAGTCTAACAATCCAGCGACCTCTTCCCCTCGTTTTTTCTGCTGGAGGAGGAGGGATGGGTTCGACTGGCGCCGGGGGCGGCATGGCTTGTGGCTGTGATGATGGGGGTGGTGGCTCGGGTAATGGGGGTTGGTAATTTGCCAGCCCTGGAGCAGGTGGTATCACCCCCATTATTTTGGGCCACACGGTTTCGACTTCTGAAGCGATAATAGGGGTGATTAACGTGGTCATCGCGCCGATTGAAATGGCTGTTTTATTTGCTATCTCAACCCTATTTTTTGGAGTGATTATGACTATTCTTCCTTGGTTGTCGAATGCCCTTATCTGCAGAGCAGTGTCATGTCCATCGTTCGGTGGTAGGTCTATTCCCAAGAACACCACCCTCGGACGTATCGATTTGTAAATTGTCACGGCGTCCTCGCTGCTTGAAGTGGATTCGGTAATCCATCCCCTTTGTTTCAAAATCATTTTCAAACGGCCCGTGGTTATCGGGTCTCTTAATGCAATCAATGCACATGGCGGTTCACTCATTGGGCGTCAACTCCAAAGATCTTGAATGCAGAGGGGTCGATATCCTCAGAAAGTAATTTTGTTAGGAAGTGTACCGGTTCGAAGTCTATCAAGTCTTGATACTCTTGGCCGGAACCGGCTAGAACAATCGGTCTGTTCGTAGCGTGTGCTATTGAAAGCGCCGCGCCGCCTCGGGCATCCGTGTCCAACTTAGTCAAAACAGCGCCATCAAAATGCAATACGGATTGAAATTTTCTAGCTTGTTCGACGGCATCGTTTCCTGCCAACGCGTCGCCGACAAACAAGACGATGTGCGGCGATGCTACCCTGTGGACTTTCTTCAGCTCCTGCATCAGATTGGTTTTGTTCTGCATGCGGCCCGCTGTGTCGATTATGACCACGTCATCCCCTCTGGCTTTGGCGCTGTCTATTGCGTCTCTAGCCACCGCGGCGGAATCACCGCCTCTCTGACTTTTGACGCAACGTGCGCCGATTCGTTCGGCGTGATCACTCAATTGGTCTATCGCACCGGCTCGAAATGTGTCCGCTGCTCCCAAGACGACGGAAAGGCCTCGTTGAATCAGTCTGTAGGATATCTTTGCTGCTGTGGTCGTTTTGCCAGTTCCATTGACGCCGACGAGCATTATGACCACCGGCGGTTCCTCGTCGAGCAGAGTTTCGATGGTCTGGTCGAAGTCCCAATATGAAACTCTCAACAACGAGTCCAACGCGGAAACAAGTGTCGCGTCCAAGAGGTGTCCTACGTCTCCTTTCTTAGGGAGGGGTGAGCCGATTAATTTCGATCTCATCTCAGAAAGTACCGCATCGACAGCGATATGCCCCATGTCCGCTTCAAGCAAGGTGGTCTCAAGTTCTGACATTATTGCTTCAAAGGCAGGAGTTGCTGATATTCTTCTCCGAGATGGCTGATTCACTATTTTGTCGAGGTCAATAGACAAACCCTGTGATGGCTTTGGAACCAATTTAGAGGGCTTGGTTTCGATAGAAGGCTTCACTGGTACCTTGATTGTCTTCGAGTTTCGCTCTCTGAGACGTCTCGCTCGCTTATCAGAAGGGGTTTCAATTGCCTCCAGGGATTCGTCGGATTCCCATTCGCTTTCACCGCCGTGATTGTCTTGGCTCTGTGGTTGTACGTATTTGGGTGGCTCATCGATAATTGGGAATTCTTGTTCTTCCTGTTCTTCCCCTGCCAGGGCATCAGGGTCCTCGATTCTGTTAGCGTTACGCCTGAACCTAGTTAGGAAGCCCATGTTTTCGCCTCAGTCGTCGAGCGTTAGCTCTGTTCCTCTCTTGCGTCTAGGAGTTCGCTTTTTGGGTTGGCTCTGCGGTGGTTCTTCTACCATTGATTCTTTCGGAGTTTTAGGGGTGGTGTCTGGTTGATGGTCTTCGATTTGGTTGGTGAGTTCTACAATTGTGGAGTCGATTGCTCTCGATTCTTCGACCATGCTCTCGATCAGGTTTGTTAGTTCCGTGTTCCTCTGGTTTAACATCTGTATCGCCTTTTCGTGAGTTGTCTCGATCTGAACGCCTGATCCGATGTCTATTACGGGGAGCGCTCCCTCTTCGATAGTCACTGGAATCTGGACGCCGCTTCCAAGGGGGATCATTGTACGTTTGTTGGTCTGCATCGCAGTGGCTTCAAGCGTTCCTTGGGCCCTGGTTTGTTCATCGAGAAGTGCTGAAAGCCGTTCTAACTGGGCTCTCAGAGCCTCCTGTCTGGAGTGGTTGGCTTCGATGAGGCGGGTAATTCGCCTTGCTTCGTCTGGCCCCATGGGTGCATGTTGCAGGGCATCTATTCTAAACGATGGGGTATTAGATGCAAAGATGGTTTGTTGTATGGTGGTTTGAAGCATCCGTGCGGATTAAATCAGGTTCCCTCGACGGATGGACATGGTCAAGGCGTTTAGAGCGGTTGGAACATTTCGGAGCGGTGTGAAGAATCAGCCCTTTACGATGGACATAGTGGCTGATGATAAGGATGGAGCGATGGAATACATCTACTCCAACTTCGGTAGTCGACATGGTGTGAAGAGGAGGTTCGTGGTGGTTTCGTCAATGAGTGAGATCGATCCTTCCGAATCAACAGACCCCCGTGTTATTTCTGCTTTCAGAAAATAATGCCTTGTAGCCCATTCTGTCACAATGGTGATACGGGCGGGCTTTGAGGGCCGGGTATGCTAAAGAAAGCGGTCATGCGCCAATATTGGCGGGTCCA
>JAZANC010000094.1:0-9420 GCA_036228805.1 Thermoplasmatota archaeon | reverse complement strand
TATTGTGACGTCATTGGTCGTGGAATCCAAGGACATTGTCAGTTTCAACTGGAAGTCATTTGAAGATGGGTCCATGCATCCTCCAGCTGAATATTCTGGGTCGTAGAAGTTTGTTCCGCCTGCTCCGGTCTTGTAGCAAGGAGCAGACTGCCGATCTGCGAATGAGAAGGTGGGGTATCCGTCTGAAGAGGCCATCACATGGCTCATACGATTGATCGGACCATCACTTGGCCAGCCGCCGGATTCTGATTCGAAGAAGGAAATATAGGTGAAGTCCTCTGGATTAGAAGTCTTCAGATTATCCAGTGACGGCGATGCGCTGCTCATGCAAGGACCGCACCAGTGTGCGCCGACATATTCTCCAAAAACAGTATGCCCGGGGCTTGTTGCCTCCATAGTCGGTGTTGGCCCGGTGAGCTCATCGGTGGCCTCTTCATCTGCCCAATGACTCGGATTGAACAGTGAAATTAGCAGAATAAATATCAATGCGCCCGACGTAGAAGGCGGCCTATTTTCCAACTGCATTCCGACCCGGGGATGCGTATTGAGTTATGAATGAAACCTGCCTAGGTGTATTTCACAATTCTAACTTAAGACCGGAAGTGCTTGAACGCATAACGGCGCCCGCAGCACAATGAGTGGCGAATGGCTAGCCCTGGTCGAATCGGATGGTAGGGCCTATTTGCTTCAAAGAGGAGCCGGGGAAGTTCGCGTAAGGGGGCTAGGCCGATTCAATGTCGACGATACACTTGGGGACGTTGTGCCCGGCGACTCTCTCGTGATTGGCCAGAAGACTCTCAGAGTTGTCAATCCGGGCCTCCCCGAAGCCAGAAGGGCCATGAAACGCAGGGCGCAAGTCATTCTTGCGAAAGATGCGGGCTATCTGATATCCAGAATGGGCATCGGCGTAGGCTCAAAAGTTCTTGAAGGCGGCCATGGATCTGCTGGACTTGCAATGCATTTAGCATCGGTGATTGGTGGTTCTGGGAAGTTAATATCTGTCGAAAACAGGCCCGAGCATGCCTCAGTTGGGCGTGAGAACATGGAAACACTGAGAGAGATTCTTCCCGAATTCCCTGAATGGCATCTTCTTGAGTCGGACCTCACATCCTGTGCAGAAGAAGTTTCGGCTCTCACAGAACATCTTGATGCCGCCATATTGGATCTTGCAGAACCTTGGGCCGTGGTGGGTGACATTTCGAAATTACTACGACCAGGAGGGCGGCTGGGGTGCTACTGTCCGACTAGCATACAAATGGAGAAATCATGGGAGGCCTGCGAATCGGCTGGCCTACACATTGAATGGGCAGGGGAAGTGATAGAGCGTCGTTGGTCCAAGGCAAGTCGCGGGGGGGTTCGTCCCGGCAACCAGCCTATAGGTCATACAGCGTTTCTCCTGATTGCTGCTGAGCAGCTCGTCGCTGAAGAGTGATTGACACGAATAGTCTCGCTTGTACAATCATTTGGCATCTCGACCCGATACCATTCAAAACCCAGCCCCGACACGACAGGGGCATGAGAGACAGCAGCGACTGGTTGCCTACAGCATATCGTTCCCACACCATAGGGCAGGTTGTGACTGATGGCGGCGATATGGTAGGCACTCAAGTTACGCTTGCAGGTTATGCTGAATCTGTACGAGGTCGCGGGGGAGTTTGCTTCGTGATGTTGAGAGATGGAACAGGTAGGATCCAAGCTTTCCTGAAGAGAGATGCAATGGACGAGTCGGTATTCGAATCGATTCAATCTTCAAGCCGAGAATCCACGATATCAGTTACGGGAGTTGTGGCTCAGAAAAGGCCCCCCAAGACTCCCGAGGGCGTCCCGGCGCCTCCTCCTGAATACGAGGTAAGCGTATCGTCTGCAGAAATCCTGGCTCTTGCGGAAGCGCCTCTCCCTGTGGGGGTTGTTGATGACGTCAACGTGGGCCTGGACGTCAGACTGGACAATCGCCACCTCGATGTCAGGAGGGCTCATGTCAATGCGATGTTCCAGCTTCGTTCGAAGGTACTCCAATACGGAAGAGAACATCTGATCGAAGAGGGCTTCAGTGAAATGAACAGCCCGAAGATAATCGCCAGTGCGAGCGAGGGGGGGACGAATCTATTCCCCATGATGTACTTCGATACCCCTGCATACCTCTCCCAGTCTCCTCAACTGTACAAGCAACTAGCGGTTCTCGGAGGGCTTGAGCGGGTCTTTGAGATAGGGCCTGCTTTCCGTGCTGAGAAACATGATACATATCGCCATCTAAATGAGTTCGTCTCCTTTGACATAGAGGCAGCATGGTGTGATGACGAGGACGTCATGGGCGTACTGGAGCGTATGATTCATTCGATATGGAGCAGGATTTCGACCGATGACCAGGATCTTGTAGACATCATCAACACCTACAGACACACCCAGGGGCTGGAATCGGTTATCGTAGAGATCCCTGAACTGCCATTCCCCAGAATACCTTACGACGATGCCATAAAAATCGTGAAAGAGGGCGGGGGAGATATTGAATGGGGCGACGATATAGAAAGCCACCACTGTGACCTTATTGCTTCCAAGTACCCTGGCTTCCACTTTATTCCCCGATGGCCTATGTCGATGAAACCGTTTTACATCCACCACAAAGAGGGTGAAATGGGGTTCACGGGCGGTCAACTAAGTCGTGGTTTTGATTTGAACTATGGCCGAGATGAGATGACTAGCGGTGGCCAGCGAGAGCATCGTGTGGAGGTTCTTGAGCAGAATCTCAGAGACATGGATCTTGATCCCGCCGACTTCTCGTTCTACACCGATGGTTTCCGATATGGTGCACCGCCGCATGCCGGATGGGGGCTTGGAGTGGCTCGACTGCTGATGGTTCTGACAGGGGCCGGCAATGTCAGAGAAGTGGTTCTTTTCCCAAGAGATAGGTCTAGAGTTACGCCATGATCAAAGAGCATGCATTTCCAGAACCGATAGTTCGACTACATCGAGAGTCTTTCGATGCGTCGCCTCCAAATCCACGGGAGGTGCGCAGCCCTCATCGAGTGCCTGTTTCCACCTTTTTGCACAGAGACACCACCTATCCCCTGGTTTCAGACCTGGAAACCGCATATCCGGTCTTGGGGTCGTCAAATCGTTCCCTGCGCTTGCACTGAATGTCAGGAACGCCTCGTCGACCACAACGCACACTGTGTGGGTTCCTCGGTCTCTTGAATCGGTATTGCAACAACCATCTCTGAACCATCCGGTAAGCGGATCTTCGCTGCAGGTCTTCAGTGTGGTTCCAAGGACATTGATTGAGGGGTCCACATTATGCTGATATTAACACGGGATATCAAGCCTTGCCATCACTAATGTGGGTCTCGATTATCATACGCTGGGTTCAGTTTTTCTATCCTTGATGCCAAAGAGGAATCTTGAGTAACGTGAGACCCTTACAACCTCAAAGAATAGCCAACAAGTGAAGACTGTGAAAGCAGTGGCTACCAACACTGCGGGCATATCTCGAAGCCCTAGTTCGGATGATAAGCGTAAGCCTGCAAATACAAGGGGCATGTGTACGATGTAGAATGGGTAGACCCCCTGGTTGAGATATGATAATCGCATACTAGGCCGATTTAGGAGATGAGCGCCCCAAGCGAATACTGCAAGACACCAAAACCATGCATGGAAACTGTGAATCGCGCAGGCAGCCAATGTCGTGGAATCATGAAGAATGTGTGGCTCCTCGAGCAGCCAGCCGCCATCAACATATGCAATACCTGTGGAATGCTGTTCGAGACGAATCCATACGAAAGCAAGGGTCCACAGTAAAGCTAGAACAGTTATGAGATTCCTGCGGGTCTCGAGAAAGTCGTACCATTCCTTCTTGCCAACGATGCATGTGAATCCTATTGCGAAGAATATGAAGAACCAGAACCACTCGTATGCAACGCCTATGAAACCCGGGAAGAAGGGCTTGAACACAATCTCTGATATCGTCAAAATAAGAGGCATCAACAAGAGTGGTCCGATGCTGTATTTTACGGAAAATATGGCCTTTATTGCCCTTGACGGTAATCCTCCCGGGTTATTCCGAACCGAGTTGAAAACAGGGGTCAGGATCAGAGAATAGAGGAATAGATTCCACAGGAACCACAGATGGCCGAGTGCGATTAACTTTCCAAAGACGGGGATCCAAAAGGAAAGCGAACGCCATACTATGCCGAAGAGGAAGGCTGAGGTCATTTCTGAAAAGTTAAAATCGATTTCGCCGGTGATTAGCTGGCCTGCGAAGCCCATTGTCCAAGCTCCAAAGAACATCGGGATTAGTAGGCGTTTGACCCTTTCCTTTAGGAAAGTCTTCCATACCCTCCTACGGAATGCGAAAGCGGTCCCCATTCCCGAAATCATGAACAGTGCTGCAAGTCTCCATTGATGCATCCAGTGGAGTATCATACTCTCAATGGTAACAGATTCTGCGATGTAGTCATTATTCGCTTCTGCGAACTCCAAACGATCTTGCTCTTCGATATCTCCGATATTCGGATTTATTTCAGTTCCATATGTGGACCAATACACGCCTATGGCCACGTGGAAGGGTATCAAAAGACCAAACAGAATTACTCTGAGCCAATCGAGGTCATATCTTCTCTGACTGGTCACGATTCACGGATGCTGGAAATTTACATTAGTAATTTGCCACCATTACTCATGTATGCGGTGGCTGATGTTCGTGGTGCCGGCGATCCTCTTTTTCGGATTCATACCATTTAGCATCGTATTAGAGGAGGTATTCGGTACAGGTTTGTTTTTCTTCTGCGTGATGGTGATTTACGTGTTTTTATTCCCTTTATCTCCGTTAATTGTAGCAGGCATTCTGGCTGGAAGAGGAAGGCATCTAGCGATTGAAGAGACGGGCGAACCCGAGGTAGCTGGATGGTGGGAATCTGATATGACCGAAAATGATGGGTACCAATGACTCCTCAGGAGAGCGTAACATGCAACCTAGTTCGACGCCGGAATTCGCCTTTCTCCTGCTCAAGGAGCACCCCTACGGGAGGGAAATGTTGAGCCAGTTACTTTCAGAGAATTTCATCCCCTCGATAATAATAACAGAGGACTCGAGCATTGGCGACGAAGAGCGTGAGAAGTTTCTCAAGAGGATTGAGGGTAATCCAGTCGCTCCGACCATTGAGAGTCAGATCGCCAAGCTTTCCGAGAGCGGTTTCGTTGTGCCGCATATCGAAGTGGGCAAGCACGACAGCCCTAGTGTGATGCCCCACATAGAGAATCTCAATCTCGATCTGATCGTCTTCGGCGGAACCAGGATAATTAGAGGGGAAATCTTGGATTTCCCCAAAGACGGCGTTCTTAATTCACATCCCGGATTACTCCCGGAGTGCAGAGGTTCGGCTTCTCCTGCTTGGTCTGTTTACCACGACATACCGATAGGTTCCTCAACTCATTTCTGCGACAATGGGGTTGACACTGGCGACCTGCTTCTGAGAAGAGAAGTGCCTGTAAAAAGAGGCATGACCTATGAAGATCTGTGCTATGAAACGCTCGTTCTATCCGGTGTTCTCATGAAAGAAGCCATGATTGCATATGTGGAAGGTCGATGGGGTGAAATGCGTCGGCCACAGGGACAGGGTAGCCACCCTACCTTCCGAAACGCCCCAGAAGAGATTCTAGAAGTCGTATATCAGAAGCTAGGTGAGCAAACATATGCGCATTACGTGGATTAGGTGAAATGTCGATGAATGATATCCTAGGTGAAGATTTTCCTTTCTCAGAGAACGTGCTTAATGGAAAGACTGCGTTGGTATGTGGCGCCTCGCGTGGGATCGGTCGGTCCACCGCGTTGCTCCTTGCCAGGGCAGGGGCGAGAGTGGTTGCCTGTGCCCGCAACAAGGAGATGCTCGAGGATCTGGTTTCGGAGATGCATGGTTCTGGGCATGAAATCCTAGTGCTCGATCTTGAGGATACGGATTCTGTTCGCATGAGTGCGGAATCATTGGCGGACCGAGAAATTACGATTTTGATCAATAACGCAGGCGGGCCGCCCCGTAGCCCGCTTCTTCAAAATGAGCTGGAAGACTTCGATGGGCCTTTCAAACGCCATCTGCATGCATCGCACATATTGGTCAGGAGTCTTGCACCGGGAATGGAGAAACTTGGAATTGGAAGGATTGTGAACATCATTTCGACATCAGTCCGTGAACCTGTAGAAGGAATCGGCCTATCGAATACTTTGAGGGGGGCGATGGCATCATGGAGCAAGTCTCTTTCGAAAGAGTTGGCTCCTTGCATAACGATAAACAACATACTCCCAGGTTACACCGATACTGACCGCCTTGTATCTCTGTCCAAGTCAAAGAGTGAACGAACGGGCATGAGCGTGGAAGAAATTTACGACGATTGGCGAAATCAAGCGCCCATAGGCAGACTCGTTGACCCGCTGGAAACTGCTTCAGCAGTGGTTTGGATGTGTCTTCCTTCGAGTGGGGCGATACGTGGAGTTAGTCTTGCGGTAGATGGCGGGCGAATGCGCTCTATCTAATGGGTAATAGCATGGAATTCGATATCTTCTTCTCGATCTCGCAGACGCCGGATTCCAGCGGTTACAAGCCCAGTGAGAGGGAGATGTTCTCTAATTTCCTAGATCAGGCAGAGAAGGCGGACGAGCTTGGTTTTGGCGTTGGTTGGGTTGCTCAGGCCCATCTCTCAACCGAAGTTCAGAAAGGCAATGCGAATCCAGTAGTCCCTCACTACCCCGGCGAAGTTGGTTTGTGCACCGACTTCTTCCAAATCGCTGCAGCTGTAATGGCTCGGACAGAACGAATGGAAGTAGGAAGCGCGGTGATGTCGATACTTGCATCTGGAGGGCCAATCGCCCAAGCTGAACGAGTTGGCGCGTTCCTCGCGATCCACGGTGTAAATCCGGATGAGTCTCGTCGGCTTCACATTGGATTCTCTGCAGGTCGATTTGAGTTCATGGCTCGCCCTTATGGAATTATTCCGAGGGACTCTGTCGAGGAGGCTGCGTGGCCAGCATTACGCGGACAGGTATTCGCTGAGGCAAGTGAAATCTTTCTCAGGCTTCTGTCGGGCGAAGTGATTGACTCGTCAATGATACGGGAAACCAAGCTCACTCGCGACAATTTCAGAAGTGACGAAGACTGGCAACGCGTCCAACAGTCGGCAATTTCAGAACGGGGGCTCGCAACTCCCCCGGATGAAGTTATCATTCCCCGTCGATATGAGTTTGAGTCCATCGCCACTATACCCAAAGAATGGCGAAGGGATCTCTTGAATCTCGTTCTCGGCAGTCATGATAAGCGTCTCCAAGTTGAAGTCAATAAGTGGCGTCCAGTCCAAGTATTCAACCTAAGCATAACCCCTCCTGAGATCATCGAAGCGACGCATGAGCGCATGAGAAATTGCTATCATGAAGACGGGGGGGCTTGGAACCGTTCAATGATGCCTAGGACAGTGATGGTGTTTCTCAATGATGAAGATGGGCTCTCGGAAGAAGAGCGATCTTTGCATGCTATGGAGGAATCCAAGTCGTCGATTTCGACCTACTGGAATGCCTTGGAGGGGACCATCGACCCGGGTAAAGTGGAGAAGGCGGTTGACAACGCGGTAATAGGGAACGTGGATGAAGTGGCCCAGCAGTTAATGGAACGATTTCATCCCGATGATCGTATAATGTGCTGGTTCGACTTTTTCAATCATGACAACGAGCGTGTGAAGCGTAACATGGAGGCATTCATGACAAAGGTCGTCCCCATCGTGAATAGGGGTGCTGAAGGATGAAGGAAATTAATCTGAATGACCGTCCTTCCTCTGTCTCCGCGGGGAGGCCGGGCTCGGCAGTTTATCCGACGACCCCTCTCGGAGAGAAATTCGAGAATATACCAACTGGGCGAGATGTCGAATGGGAGCCTCTGGTCGACTTTAGACGGATGGATGTTTCAGAGAATACGATTCATGGTGCGGTAGCATGGGCTCATGGGGATGAGATAATCCACTCTTTTGGAGGGAATGTCTTGATCTATGGCCGCTCCATGATGAAGCCCTTGATGATGAAGCCTTTTGTCAAGGCCTTGGAGGACTTAGATTGGAAGCAAAAGGCCATCTCTTGCTCCTCGCACAATGGGGACACGGAACACGTTGCAGCTGCCCAGTCCTTGCTTACTGAATCCGAGTGGGGATTGATGCAATGCCCCTTGGACGTGCCGTTGATTCAATTCGGGCGCCAGGTAAGGAGGCCGAGGAGATGGTTCCACACATGCTCGGGGGAGCACGCTGCTATTCTCAAAGGCATGAGGAAAATGGGCATGAGTAGGGCTGGCTACACTTTACCTAGTTCTGATTGGTTTCCGCTGTATTTGGATGTCCTTCGAGAGTACATGAATAAGCCGAATTGGGAGCCATTGAGGGTGGCGAAGGATGGTTGCGGATTTCCCACGGTTTCCAACACAGTGAACGAACTGGCGTTGATGTTCGCAAATCTAGTTGCCAGACGCGATGAGGACTGGATATGGGAGGCGATGAATCGTAATCCGGATCTGGTCGGTGGTTTCAACAGATTGGACTCGACCTGTCTGAAGGCCGGTGGCGGGCGAATAGTAGCAAAGGAAGGAGCAGATGGACTACTGGGATTAGCCGTGGATCATGACGACTGGCCGAAGGGACTTGGGATAGTGATCAAAATTGCACATGGGTGGAACAGCCAGGCGACATGGTATGTAGCGAGGGCCGTATTGGGCGTGTTGGGAGTCCACCTCAGAAATCCATATCCCCTTCATCGCCAGAAGGCATTCATTGTACCGGGCATAGTCCCCAAGCAATACTCGTCAGCATTGGAGTCCATCGTTACATGGGACGAGTGGGACCCGGATAGAGACAGATTCTCAATGGATTGGAAAGATTACACCTCTGCGATGACCAGATCTGATCCATACTCCAACGAGGGAATCGGTGATTCCTGATGGATCTGATGAACTATATCGACGGTAATTTTCAGACCCATTCGGGAGGAGAGTGGCTCGACGTTATCGAACCCGCTACTGGAAGGCAATTCGCCAGAGTGCCCCTTTCATCATCTTCAGATGTAGACTCAGCGGTTCTCGCAGCTAGGAGGGCCCAATCCGCGTGGGGGGGCCTCAGTCATTCGAAAAGAGCGGATTGGCTGGACATGATAGCAGATGAATTGGAATCTAGGTACGAAGATATCGCTTCGCTCGAGAGCAGGGACACGGGGAAACCAATATCGCTAGCAAGAGCGGTCGATGCAAACAGATCGGTCGCTAATTTCAGATTCTTTGCTGATATGATTAGGGACCATCATGGCGAAGTTTTCGAGATGGCCGATGCGGACAATTTCGTAACCTACAACGCGGTTGGCGTGGGAGCATTGGTCACTCCCTGGAATCTGCCCCTATACTTGCTATC
>JAZANC010000093.1:0-13509 GCA_036228805.1 Thermoplasmatota archaeon | reverse complement strand
TGTCGAGATCCATCCCAATGTTCAATCCGAATTTATCTTGGACGAACATGGATAGGCGCTCCGCTGCTCTGGCATCTGTGGCGCCACCGACAGTGTCCGCAACAAGGCCGATCGCTTCCACTTCGTGTAAGGGGGCGAGTGAAACCAATAGCCCTGCCAGCCCTATCATTCCTGATTCCGGTTGACCCGTTCTAACCTCGATACCATGTTCCTCCATAGATTCCATCGTGCCCTCCTCCGAGCAAACGATGTGGATTCCTTGAGCCTCGGGGTCCATCGCAAGACCAGCTAAAACGTACAGCCGCGAATCGCTATGCTCCTTTATGAAATCAAGAATTGATTCTGCCACCTCGTACTGGCCCGCTGCAGTGGTCGGCTGGGCATCTGAGCAGATGCAGAGAACAGTTTGCGACCCGATATTCACCGAATGAATTGAGAGATGCGGGGGGCGAAGTAGCCCCTCCGAATCAAGAGTTGCGTGTGGCGGCATGTCTGGGTGGAGCACTCTGGCAACCATCTCCGAATCATATGATGCCACCAGGCCATCGACTACGAGCTTACCCACATTCCCAATCCCGGGAACTGCTTCGATAATGGCATCATGAGGGGGGATGTCGGAAATGTGCTGAATCTTTGTACGACTCATTCTTCCTCATCACCAACCTCTCTTGGAGTAGGCAGACTCTTCACCCATTCTTCTGAGCCCCAGCCCTCTCTTTGACGACGTCTATCTCCCTGGGGGTCTTCTGGTGAGAAACGGAGCGGGGCTACCGCGACTCTGGTCTCGCCACAATCGCATTCTCTAGAGAATCCGTATGACAAGCATGCAGGGCATCGTTGTAACCTTGTTCTAGGCATGAACGCAAGTTGACCCCTCGCACCGGGTTCATGAAGTATTGCGGGCATCAGACGCGCTCAGCCGAGAAATTGCCGTCATATGCTTCCATCGCGGACTCTGCAGCTTGGACACAAGCATTCCATGCCGACTCAGCAGAATCGTAATCCGGGCCCTCCACCTCTACTCTGTAATTCGGCGCTCCGTCATAGTGGCATGTAAGTACGACTTCATCCATTCCATCTATGCTGGACTCGGCCTTTTCCAGCACATCTTGGATCCCTGCAACTCCTTCGCTAGACCATATTTCTACGTGGAAATTCCCCTTTAGATGCACTGATTCAGGAACGATGTTCTCGACAGCTAGTTCTACTATGGTAGCAATCCACTTCCCTTTGAACCCGGCTTTCTCCAAGGCGCTCGAATCAGCAGCGACTTCTTCCAGGGCCCCATACAGGGATCCGAAGGCGTCAACAAGGTCATCGGAAGTTGAATCTAATTCGTCCTCGGACCATCCGACTCTGTCTGAAGCGACCTTCATTATTTGTCCAGCTCGCTGCTCGTTCTTCCAGAACTGGAGAGCATCTCTACGACGCTCCTCGGAGACTGATTTTATGGAAAGATCAATCCTGCCACGATCGGGTTTCACGCCTATTGCCTTCGCCACGACCCGCTGACCCTCTCTCAGGTGGGATCTTACGGATTTCACCCACCCAGCTGCGACCTCTCCAATGAATACGAATCCTTCCGCGCCGTCCATGCCGTCTATCTCTAGGTAAGCGCCCTTGTCGCTCACGGATTTCACTACACAGACGAGAAGATCCCCTTCCTCGGGCCATGATTCCTTACGAGCCAATGTCGAATCCCCCTTCACTCGAGGGTTTCAACTAAGCTGCTACCCACTAAGTCGGCCTTACCGCCCTTTGGCATTGCTAGGGTGCTCCCACACACGGGGCATGATATGACGGAAGATGCACGACTGAACACCACGGCCTCGTTACCGCAGTCATTACAACTAACTTTGAGAAAATTCGCACCGGCCATCTGAATCACCTATCCACGAGTTCGAACTTCTTCGCCCTCTTAGCTGCAGGTTGGTGTGCCTTGCCAGTTTCAGTACACCTGTACAACAGATTCACACGTTTTGTAGGTTTCTCCCCTGAAGGTTTTGGACGAGGGAAACCACGGTATCCAGCAGTAACCCTTCGGAACCTACGCTGACCCCATTTTAACTCACTTGCGCGACGTTTCTTTACCCGCTCCACTGTATGTTCAGTGTGCTTGCCAGCAGATGGGCTGTAACGCATTACCTTACGTGGGCGCTTTACCATTTGTACCACCAGCGAGCCGTCCACCGACGGTTCCTATTTGAGTGTGGCGATACCACTCGTCATTCTGATAGGGCTCTGCATCTCCCCATCTCTTTCAAGCCATATACCCTCTCCGCGTACCATGGACGCCCCTTTCCTGAGAGTAGCAGGCGGTGTTCTCGTACTGGTTTCTATCTCATGGAATAGGATGGGCCCCTCTGACTTCAGATACAGAATGGCCCTCGTGATCGCTGCGGCCGGAATCCTCCTAGCAATCGGTCGCGACGTACTTTCTCCATCCGATTTCTATGGCCGGTTCTATAGCGACGACGCTTCAACGGACATGGGTGTGATCCTTCTCCATTTCTTCACATGGGCCCTTCTTCTCGTAATTGGCTCGATGTTGACGATAAGAGGCTCCAGAGTTTACGGCAGTATTTCACCTGCAACCCTCTTTTCTGGTTGGCTACTCGTCATTTCTTCAATCTCTGTGGCGATGTTCTTCAGACCCGGGGCCGATTTATTGGATCCGATGAGAGGCGTATTCAGCATATGGGATGCACTTTCCGCAGCCCCGATCATTCTAGGCATCATTTCAGGGCTAATCGCAGCTGTAGCAATAGTGGCTTGGTCCGAATATAGTGAACCGCCTCTACCCCCTACGCCAGGGCTTGACGATGATGAGAGGCTACATGTTCGTAAGGTTGTGGAAGACCATCTTGGGGGTGTGAATTGATGTTCGCCTCATTTTTGCAGGAGTTTGCAGTGGGATTCACAATTTCGCTTGTATGGTTAACAATTCATGTCATCTCCACTTACAGGAGAGGAAATACTCCCGGAAGACTCATTGCCGTCTCATTGACGTTCTCTGCAGTGGCTCTGTATCTTCTTACGTCTGTGCCACATGAGACGGTTTCTTCGTCACTGATATCCCTGATGTACTTCCTCGCTCTGACCCCTTTGGCCGCTATCCCCTTCCTCCTGAGAATCACTGCCTCTCTTTCGAATGAATTCGATATAACCGTCTTTCAAGAGGCAGATTCGGTATCAGATAGCGAGTGATAAGCCTCATAACAGCAAGGCAGTTCGCGCGAACGTCAAGGAGGGTTGCATATGTCCAAGGGAACACCTAGTATGGGAAAAAGGCAGAAGCAAACCCACATCCGATGTAGGCGATGTGGAAAGCACTCCTATCACAAGTCAAAGGCCAGATGCGCCTCTTGCGGATTCGGCGTCACTGCTCGCATGCGAGGCTACAGATGGGCCAAGAAGAATCGTCGAATGACGGATTGAGCGACCCCCTGTTTTTTGGGTAATGGCTAAGTCCTGACAGCCAAAGGTCCGAGCGTTCTCGATGTGTGGCATTATCGGTATTGTCGGAATCGAGGGATCCACCGTCTCGCCCACCCTCTACGATGGCCTCCTTGTACTACAACACAGGGGCCAAGATGCTGCTGGTATGCTGACAAGCACCGAGTCACGCGTTTTCCATCGCAGGGCGAATGGATTAGTTCGCGATGTATTCCAGCTAAAGCACATCGAACTTCTCCGCGGCTCAATGGGCATAGGGCATGTTCGGTACCCCACAGCAGGCAGTAGCTCAGCTGCAGAGGCACAACCATTCTACACAAACTCCCCCTTTGGAATCAGTCTAGCACATAACGGAAATCTTACTAATTCGGAAGAGCTCATCGCCGATTTATTCGACGTGGACCGGCGACGAATCAACACTGATTCGGATTCAGAGGCCTTGCTAAATCTACTCGCAGCGGAACTTCAACGCGCCATTTCGAATACTCCTGCGGGTCAAGACACATTGGACGAGGAATCCGTATTCACCGCTGTAGAGCACCTCCACAGGAGAGCGACCGGCTCATTTTCTCTTGTGGCCATGATAACTGGTTGGGGCGTCATCGCCATACGGGATAAACACGGAATACGCCCATTGTGCATGGGGTCCCGCACACAAGATGGCATGGTGGAGAGGGCATTCGCATCCGAGAGTGTCGCTCTTGATGTGCTGGACTTCAAAATGGATAGAGATGTGATGCCTGGTGAGGCTGTGATAGTTAGATCAAATGGGGCAATCACATCAAGGATATGCGCTCCAGTCGCCGAACCCAGGCCCTGCATCTTTGAACACGTCTACTTTTCAAGGCCCGATTCTACCATAGACGGGGTCTCTGTGCATGCTGCGAGGCTTGAGATGGGGCGAATCCTGGGCGAGAGGATTCTGATGGAAAACCCGGACCATGATATCGACGTTGTCGTGCCAGTGCCAGATAGCGGCCGCATAGCAGCACTAGAGTTGGCAAGGACTCTCGGCGTCCAATACAGGGAGGGATTTGTCAAAAATCGGTATATAGGCAGGACATTCATAATGCCCGGACAGAACATCCGTAAGAAATCTGTAAGAAAGAAGCTCAACACAATCGCTGGAGAATTTCAGAACAAGAATGTATTGATCGTGGATGATAGCATAGTACGCGGCAATACATCGAAGAGGATTGTTGAGATGGCAAGGTCAGCAGGGGCAGAGCAGGTCTTTTTCGCCAGTTGCGCACCTCCGGTAATACACCCCAATGTCTACGGAATCGATATGCCCGCCAGGGAAGAGTACATCGCTCATAATCGAACTGTGGATGAGATAGGCGATGCTATCGGTGCAGATTGGTTGATTTATCAGAAACTCGATGATTTGGTAACCGCCTGTCTGGGCGCCGCAGAGCAAGAGGTGACTTTCGACTGCTCGTGCTTCGATGGGGTGTACGTCGCCGGCACCATCGACGAGGAATATCTGAATCGGCTTGAATCCAGAAGGAAAGATGCAGCGAAAGACGCCGAACCTCTTTTATCTTGAGTTCTGGATAACCATGAAGCATTCAACCCGTCCCCCTGAATCATGCCCGGACGCCTTTTGGAGTCCGAACCCATCTTGGAACCGTCTGCAAACATCATTTGGAGCACCCTCCCCGATGGAGGGCTGCTGGTTGCCAAACACGGCTCGAAAATAGAATACCTACTTTCCCCCATGGAACCCCCATCCCATGTGGCCCCACAATCCCTGTCTGCAATCGCGGTGACTGAGATGGGCATAATTCTCGGCCATGATGACGGTAGAATTGAGGTTCTGTCCGAGTCAGGGACCGAATTTGCTGGTGCCGCAGAAGCGTCCATCGAGGAAATAGTGAGTGGAGGCAATTGTGCAGCGATACTCGACAGCGATGGAGAGGTTAGGTGGATGGATGAGGAGAAAAACGTCCATGCTATCGAAGGAATTGGCGAATCTGAATCAGTGCGAATTAATTCTAGGTCAATAGCAGCTTCAGGCGTTTTTGGAACATTGTGGATAGCCAATGAGGGCAAAATCGTCCATACATCGCCTCCTGCTGATGGGTCGATTGAGTCTATCATTTGCATGGAATTCCGTCCATCCGGAACCCTTGTCGCCTCACGAAGGTGCCTGGACGGAATTGGCGACCTTGTGCCAGAAAGTAGGATAGAGTGCTGGGACATCTCCAGTGGGCGGATACATCGCTCTGAGACCGACCGTCCAATATCGTCAATGACGCCGACTCAACATGGCGTAATCGCGGGCGACCTGATGGGCGGAGTAACTCAAATTGAGATATCGGGGCAGCAATCTGACAGGATTCAGTTAGACGACCAACGCATCAGCACATTGTCGTGCCACGACGAGATAATCTGTGTTGGAATTTGGTTCAATATATTCGGCCTTAGGGACGGGATCATGCTTTGGAAGTGTGAACTGGACGGCATCCCCCGCTCAATCACTCGTTCATCTGATGGGAGGGCAATCGCGGTATGCGTCGACCCTTCAACAGATGCAGTATCCGCATGGGCATTCAATCCCCAAGGGGACGTAGAGGACGAGACCAGGGCCGAGACCCAAAACAAGACAACAATCGATGCCCCCAATTACTCGGAGGAAGAAGACACTCGTTTTGAGCACACTAGCGAAGAGGTGACCAGGATACTCGATGACATGGACGAAGAAGTCGAAGGGCAGGTTGCGGATGAAGAGGACCCAGACCTTCTCGCTGAATTAGCCTCAGGTGCCAGAATGATCAATTTACCACCAGTAGCCGATGCTGGCGAAGACCTAACGGTAGCATCTGGTGAAGATGGCGCTGCAGAAATATTGCTGGATGGGAGCGCATCATATGACCCGGATGGTGAAATCGAAGTCTGGGAATGGCTCGATGAGCGTGAACGAGTTGTAGGCTCCACCCCTATGATAAAGGTGAGAGTAAGAAAGGGGACTCATGTTTTCCGTTTACGCGTGAAAGATGACAAGAATGCCATGAGCGAGGCCATTGTGACGTTGAGAGTTACCTGAAATATACGGCCTCTAGCCCGGATTTTGAGGCCCAACGGTCAATAACCCCTCTCCCTGTGCTTCTTACGGTCGATATGGTGAGCGATTCCATCATGAAACTCGATGGCAAGAAAGCACTGGTTTTCGGAGTCGCTTCTGAAGATAGCATCGCCTATGCAATATGCCAGAGACTCGCCCAAGCCGGATGCTCTCTCGTGTTGGGCTTCCAACCAAGATTCAGGAGTAGGATCCAGCAGTTAGTGGCCACATTGCCCGAGGGGACTGAATTACACCCAATAGACGTCAACGTGGACGGTTCAACAGCATCCTTCTTCGAATCATGGCAGAGCGATTCTCCCGGAGCCAAGGCAGATATTATCGTACATGCAATCGGATTCGCCCCGAGAGAAGCATTCGACAGAAACCTCCTCTTCGTGGACATGGACCCGATGGACGTAGCCTTGAGAATAAGCGCGCATAGCCTCCAAGGAATCGTCAGACACGCGTTGCCGCATCTAGCCCCCAACTCTTCCACCATCACCCTCACATACGCCGCAAGCACCAGACACGTCCCTAGTTATGGTTTGATGAGTGTAGCAAAAGCAGCACTAGAGGCATGGGTAAGAGAAATCGCTGCTAGACTCGGCCCTGATGGCCACAGGGTAAATGCAATCAGTGCAGGCCCGATTCGCACTCTTGCGGCTTCAGGCATACCCGGATTTGATGGAATACTGGCACACGTTGAACGAAATGCACCCCTTCGTAGGAACGTCGATCAAATGGATGTGGCCGGAACCGCCGCATGGCTAGCGAGCCCGCTATCGTCTGGAGTCACCGCCCAGATAATTCACGTGGACGCTGGATACAGTTCTACAATGGTGCCTGATGACATAAGCGAGTGATCCCATGAAGTCTTCAGGTGCCGGCCACGAGACATTCGAGCCCATTGCAATAATAGGCGTGGGAGCCCTCCTTCCCGACGCAAAAGATGTCGCTGAATTCTGGCAGAATGTCTTGGATGCCAGATGTTCCATTAGGCAACTCCCCAGTGATCGGTGGAGATCTGAAGACCATTGGGCCCCAGGTGGACCAAAGGACGTAGATGAGGGTAAGACATACAGCAAAATCGGGGCATGGGTCCATGGATACGAATTTGATTGGAGGAGGTGGCGTCTTCCCCCGGGGACACTTCCGCAAATCGACCCCTGCCAACAGTGGGCCGTCAGCGTCTCAGCAGCCGCTCTAGAGGATGCCGGATATCTCGGAGAAAATGCAAGACTTCCAATTCCGGGGGAGGCCACCGGCGTAGTCTTTGCCAATGCCTTAGGTGGCGAGAACAGAACTCGTTCCACCGAGAGAGTCCTCATAGACAGGTACGAGAGACACGCCAAGGAGGCAGGCATATCCGAGGAAGATTTCTCAAAATTGAAGGAGTCGATACTCGACGGCTCCCCGCGAGTCGATGAGGATACAATGCCCGGCGAACTTGCCAATGTCGTTGCTGGAAGAGTGGCCAATCTTCTGGATCTACAAGGTCCCAATTACACTACGGATGCAGCGTGCGCTTCAGCGATCGCTGCCGTTCTCGATGCCTGCCACCTTCTGCATTCCAGACAGGTAGACATGATGATTGCAGGCGCTGCAGATCGAACTATGGATCCAGCCACATTCGCTAAATTCAGTGCAATAGGGGCCCTATCTCCGAATCATTCAGTCCCCTTCGATCGCCGTGCGAACGGCTTTGTCATGGGGGAGGGAGCGGGCGCTTTGATTCTCAAAAGACTCGAAGACGCATTACTCGACAACGATAGAATATACTCGGTGATAAGGGGGATAGGGGCAAGTAGTGATGGCCGTGGAAAGGGAATCACAGCCCCCAGTCAACGAGGGCAAATCCAGGCCATAAATCGCGCATATGCTCAGGCAGGGTACGATCTTTCTAGCGTTGAGTTGATTGAAGCACATGGCACCAGCACGTCTGTTGGGGACGCCACAGAATTGGCTTCTCTAGCTCAAGCATATGGCGATAGCTTGCTGCCCGGTTCGGTGGCAGTGGGATCTGTGAAGTCGCAGATCGGACACCTAAAAGCCGCAGCAGGCCTTGCGGGCATTCTCAAGGCAGTTCTAGCGCTCCATAACAGAACAATACCCCCTTCAGCTGGATTCGAGGAGCCAAACGAGACCGTACCATGGGCAAAGGTCCCATTTTACGTCCCTACGACCCCAGGGTCATGGCCAGAGCCAGGTTCGCACCCAAGGAGGGCAGGCGTCAGCGCCTTCGGATTCGGGGGCACGAATTTCCATATCGCCCTAGAGCAATATCACCCCGAGACTCACAATGAACTATCCAATAATTGGAGAAGCAGACTCGAATTACTCGCCGGGAGAGCTGATTCAGATGACACCAAACGCCTCTCGTGGGACCATCTGAAAGCCCTCGAGGGAGGAGTACTCCTCCTCAATGCAGATAGCTTTGAAGAGATGCATCTGAGACTCAAACGCGCATCCTCAGAGCTGTTCAACGGGATGCCGACATTCGATGAAAGTCCAACCGGTAGACGACTTTCTAGAGTATTACCAGCATATTCTTCGGAGTTCAAAGCGGAAGGAATCAGACTATCGATAGTTGCAGTCACATGGAGGCAGTTGGAGAAGAGGCTTTCAATCGCCATAGACAGTATCGAAGACCCAGAAAGGTACTCCTTCCTTGAGAGTCAACAGATTTTGATCGAGACAAAACCCGTTGACCCCGATGCAAAACTCGCACACATGTATCCGGGCCAAGGCAGCCAGTATCTGGGGATGACTCTAGATTTAGCGCAGAGGTACGGGGTGGTCAACTCAACCTGGGCTGAGGCAGACGAGATAATGCGCCCCGTGATCCAGGATTCTCTTTCAAGGCTGGTTCTGTCAAACGACCTTTCTGGCGCCGACTTGGAGGCGGCACAGAGGAGGCTGACCCAAACAGAGTATACTCAGCCAGCCATGCTTACTGCGGATTTGGCGATAGATCGACTCCTAGCAGCACATCAAATCAGGCCAGATATGGTTGCAGGGCACAGTCTTGGAGAGTATGCCGCCTTGATGGTATCAGGAATTCTGAGCTTCCAAGACGCAATGAGGGCAGCAGCAGCCAGAGGGACTGAGATGGGTTCAGTGGACGTACCGGACCCAGGACTCATGGCTGCTATCGGAGCTCCTGAGGGCAGCGTCTTGGAGACAATCAGACAGATTGATGGATACGTGATAGCCGCGAACCGAAATAGCCCAAACTCCACTGTAATCGCGGGAGAAACCGAGGCGGTTAGGTTAGCCATGAAAGCACTGTCGGATGCTGGAGCAACAGTCATACCCTTGCAAACCAGTCATGCATTCCACACAGAGATAGTCGCCCCTGCGAATGGCCCGCTGAAGCGTTTTCTTGAATCGATTGACATATCCCTTCCAGATATCCCGATAACAGCAAATGTGGACGGTTCGTTTTACCCATCGGAGGCTGAGGATGCCAGATCGGCCATATTGGGTAAGCTAGCCCCACAGATGTCCTCTCCGGTAAATTGGATAGATCAGATAGAGACCATGCATGCTGCTGGTGCGAGACTATTCCTAGAGGTCGGTCCAAAACGAGCCCTATCCTCGACGGTTAACGACATACTGGGGGACGAGGTCAAATCTTCTACGACAAACCACCCGAAGGTAGGGGGCATAGCAACATTCCTGGGGTCCCTCGCATTCCTTTCGATAAATGGAAAGCAACCAATCATGGACGAGTGGGGAAGCGACATCCTCTCTCCCGAATTTAGATCCAGGCCGTCGGATATCGATATGGGTCCAGAGTCCAAGGATTTAGAGGTCCTTAGAATACGGTCCAGGCCCCTGCCCACAGCACAGAGAGAGAACAGCATTGGCCACCACGTCGCATCTCCCGATCCCATGGCAAACTCTGCAGATTTGGTTGCAAGAATACTAGCAGAAGAAACCGGATACCCTGCTAATGTATTGGAGGGGAGGGTGGACCTAACGGAAATAGGTCTTGATGATTCAAAGCTTTCGAGGGTCGTGGAAAAACTCTCAAAGAAAGGAAAATTCACAGGATCAAAACCCCAGCAAATATCGGTCGTAGAAGACTTAGTCGAGTGGTATGGGCCGAAGACAACCCCTGAGAAATTTGAGACATCAATCTCAGAGGCTCCTGTAGTGAGTGGGGTATCTTTGGGAGTGCCCGGAATGAGCGAGGTCTTCGACGAGGAAGTATGGGACGCGATTCTAGCAGGCAGAAATCTGATCTCTGAGATTTCGGCTGAAATGAAGCAAAAACTCGTCGATAAGAGAATCGTCCGTCTCGTAAAAAGCGAGGATGGAACCTCGAGATTGGTTTCCGCTGATACGTTCGAGACAGTGCCCCAACTCGCCGGTATGGGCGGAGCCTTCGATCTGATTGAGCAGTATGGCATCGACCCCAAGCTGGTCGAAGCCTTTGACGTCGCAACTTCGCTAGCCTTTGCATCAGGACTCGAGGCTCTGAGGGATGCGGGTCTACCTTTGTTCCCTATCGAGCAAACCAATAGCTCCGGGATGAGGGTAATTCGGAGATGGACGCTCCCGGAAAGTGAGCGTGATCGAACTGGAGTGATATTTGCATCAGTTTTCCCCGGGCTTGAGAAAGCAATTGAGCATGCGTTGAAGGAGAGCTCTTCCGAAGAGTCGCAATTCGATAGGAAATACCTTCTCCAGGTTTTGTCCATGGGCCACAGCCAATTCGCATCATGGATCGGAGCAAGAGGCCCTAATCTGGCAATAAACAATGCTTGCGCATCAACTCCAGCAGCATTTGCAATAGCCGAGGACTGGATGGCAAGAGGCCGATGTGACAGAGTGATAATTGTCAGTGGTGACGACTCCACATCGGATACGCTGATGCCTTGGATCGGCTCAGGATTCGCAGGAGCCGGCGCCCATGCGATGGGCAATGTAGTGGAAGAAGTTGCGTTGCCTTTCGACGCACGCCGCCATGGCATGCTTCTCGGGATGGGCGGAGCAGGCTTCGTCTTGGAGCGACTCGAAGACTCGAAAGATCGGGGCGTCATGCCGTATGTCGAACTACTCGGGGCCGAGATTGCTAACAGCGCATTCCATCCGACGCGCCTCGACACGGACCATGCAGCATCTGTAATGGAATCCTTCGTCTCTCGCATGGAGAACCGGTGGGGCCTCGAAAGAAGCGATATGGCCAATCGCATGACATTCATGTCTCATGAGCCATACACCCCTCCCAGAGGAGGCTCCGCATCAGCCGAGGTAAGCGCACTTCGCCATGTATTCGGGAGAAATGCATCTGATATCCTAATCACCAATGCAAAGGGGTACACTGGTCACCCGATGGGCGTCGGTTTAGAGGATGCAGTAGTCATCAGAGGCCTCGCTGCAGGTGTCCTCCCACCTGTTGCCAACCACATGGTCGACGACCCTGCTCTTGGAACCCTTAACCTATGCAAAGGCGGCCAGCATGAGCTAGATCTCGCACTTAGGCACGGCGCAGGTTTTGGCAGCCAGATAGCACTCACACTCATCCGCAGACTCGCTGTTTCAGATACAGAGAGATTCGACATCGATAGAATATCCAATTGGACCCTCGAGGCAAGCGGGGGAACCAACGTCGACCTGAGGGTCATCAAAAGGAAACTCGTAGCATATGTCGATGCTGATGAAAATCTGGTCGGCGGCGTTACGGGCGAGAAATATTCTCCAGAACCCATCTCTGAACCAATGGCCTCTTCCACACCCTATGAAAACATCAAGCCATCCGTCCAACAAACTAAGGTCAAAACTCCGGAAGCAGCCCCAGCAGCTAAGCCAAAATCTGTTGGTTTGAAAATCCCTTCTGATATCGACGACACTCGTGTCAGAGTATTGAAAATCGTTGCCGAATTCACCGGATACCCCCAAGAATTCATTGAAATGGATGCAGACATGGAGGGCGAGCTTGGTATCGACTCGATCAAGCAGGCAGAGATCATGGCTGAGATAAGATCGACATTTGCACTGCCTCTGGATGAAGAATTCCAACTTAGAGACTACCCAACATTAGCCCATATCCTAGTTTACATCTCCTCGATGAACGGGGCCCAAACCATCCAGCAGCCAGATTCCGCCACTCGACAAGCTCCTGATGCGCCCGTTCCAAATGCGAATAGCACTGTAATTGCTGAGACAGTGAAATCAAAATCTGATGAAGAGGCACTCTCCAGGATTCTCCCGATTGTAGTGCAGCACACTGGATACCCCCAAGAATTCATTGAAATCGATGCGGACATGGAGGGCGAGCTTGGGATCGACTCGATCAAGCAGGCAGAGATTATGTCGGACATAAGAACCGAATTCAATCTGGAGATAGATGATGAGTTTCAGATTAGAGACCATCCAACTCTGAGGCATGTCGTTGCCTACGTGTCAGGATTCGATGCAAAGGAAACCACCCCCGTGCATGATCCAGGCATACCTGCAAAGGATGAGCCCCAAACCCCTCCTGAAATTCACAGACATAGGATCGAAATCGAGAATATGGCCCCACTGCAAATGGGCCATCTACCGTCACAGATTCTTATCACAAGGGACCGAAGAGGTGTAGCCGACGCCCTATCTGCAAAACTCCAGTCTTTGGGCGCAAGCCATATCTTCGTGGGCGAAGGTGAAAACGAAGCGATAAGGAATGTGGACACAGCACTCATTCATCTCACTCCCCTAGACGCAGAAGGGACATTGGCCAGCGACCCAGAACCGCTGGGTTGGGCACTATCGACACATTCACTCTTGAAAGACTTCGACACAAATCCTGACGTTCAAGTTCAAACATTTGTTACGGTATCCGCATTAGACGGGGCCCATGGTTTCCATGGAGGGGGCCTGAACTCGGCAGCCGCAGGAATACACGGGGTTGCAATGAGTTACGGTAGAGAGCGTCCAAAAGTGTCAATCAGGGCGATCGATTTGAGTCCTGAATTACTCGATAATCCAGAATCTGCTGC
>JAZANC010000092.1:0-5083 GCA_036228805.1 Thermoplasmatota archaeon | reverse complement strand
AGATCAAAGATAAGAGTCGAAATTGAGATCTTATGTGCGGAAGCAGGTACCAGGTGCGCAGGAATAACCGCTGCATCCGTGGCCCTTGCTCACGCTGGCATTCCAATGACGGATCTAGTGGTATCAGTTGCCTCTGGGAAGGTAAACGGTGTAGTCGTCTGCGATCTTAACAAGGAAGAAGATAACTACGGCGAGGCGGACCTACCCATGGGCATCCTTCCAAACAGCGGAGGGCTCGTGTTCCTGCAAATGGACGGCGACCTCTCCCAAGAAGACTTCAAGATAGCATGGGACTACAATATGGAGGCTGCTTCCCACATCCACGAAGTAATGGCCAGAGCCCTGAAGGGAGGTGATGCTTGATGTCCATACCACTTGTACCCGAACTTCTCAGGAAGCATCTGGCAGATCTGGCTGAATCCGATATGAGAATCGATGGACGAGGTAGGTTCGAATCGAGAGAAGCGTCTCTCGAGGTCGGAATACTCCCGAATGCCGAGGGTTCAGCCCGCGTCCAAATGGGAGACACAATCGTGCTCGCCGGAGTGAAGTTCCAGTTGATGACGCCTTATCCGGATCGCCCCAATCAAGGGGGGCTGATGTGCAGCGCGGAAGTAAGGCCAGTGGCGGGACGCTCATGGGAGCCTGGACCTCCAAGCCCACAGTCGATAGAACTAGGACGCGTCGTCGATCGCGGCATACGCGAATCAGGGTGCATAGACGTCGACGAGCTATGCATAATCCCCGGCGAGAGAGCATGGCAAGTCATATTGGACGTGTTCGCAGTCTCTGATGACGGGAACCTCTTCGATGCGTTCGCACTGGCAGGAATAGCAGCATTGCGCTCTGCAATCGTACCTGCTGAGAGATTTGAGATAGGCGAAGATTATCCTCTTCCAGTTTCTAAGACCCCGACCATGTGTTCGTACCACAGAGTTGGTGGCAGGTATGTGCTGGACGCAAGTAAGAAAGAAGAGTTAGGCGGCGATGAACGCATACACATCACCCTAGGCGACGACGGGCACGTTCATTCGCTTCAGAAGGGTCTAAAGGGAATCTTCACGGCGGCGGAATTCGACGAGATCATGGAGCATGCGATCGAAAGGTGCACTGAACTACGAGACTTGGTCAACAATGCGATAGAGAAGTAGGTGATATCATGGCAAAGAGAACTCAGAAGGCTGGCGCTTCGGCTAGATTCGGGCCCCGCTATGGTGTTAGCGTACGTCGACGCGCAGCTTCCGTTCTAAAGAAGAGGAGCAGGAAATTCACATGCCCTAGTTGCCAGTATCAGAAGGTAACCAGGGACGTTGCAGGAATCTGGTCATGTAGTAAGTGCGGTAACAAATTCACAGGCGGTTACTGGGAGCCCTTCACAAGGGCCACAGATGCAAATAGTAGAATCATCCGTCGTGGCAGGGAGGGCGCAACGTCCACAGATCTCGCAGTTATCGCTCAGCAGGCGGCGCTCGATTACGAGCGCCGTATAGCGGAGGGACCGGTTGATGCCAGCGACGAGGAAGAATGAGTCAGTCAGGGTCTCAGTTTCAATTTCAGCAGATCCTAGATTGGCCGCAGCTCTCCAAACTGAAGTGGAGACTTCCGAGATCGCAAACGGATTTCATTTCGAGATTAATGCAGATTCGATTAGCGATGCCAGGGCGAGGATGAATACGGTTCTAAGAAGCCTAATTGCTGCACACCGAACCGGTCAGGCCATAGGGGCGTGGGTGTGATGCAGTCTGATATCCAATCGATTCAGAGGATAGCACAAGATCTGAACAATGTCCGGGGACAACTGCAGACTACGAGGTCACAGGTCGGGGAGATAACAACAACATTGGAATTACTCGACGAACAACCGGATGACAATGCAGTTTTCAGAGCAGTCGGGCCATTACTCCTCGAAGTGGGAGACAGGTCGAAACTCAAGGATACGCTCAAGGGTACTCTGGAAGCCCTCAAAGACCACTCATCTAAGCTAGAAGATCTGGAGCAGCAGTTACTCAATGAGTATGAGCGCCTCTCGGCACAAATCGACTCATGAAAGGAGGCCTTGAATGGTCCTAAAGGCTCGAATTGACGATCTCAAACCCTGGATATCCTCCCTTGGAGATGGAGCAATTGCCGTATTATCCCACAAAAACGGGGATATGGACACTATTGGCTCAGCTACGGTACTCGCTGAGTGGATAGGGCCAAGAGCCCGTGCAACCGGACTCCATGCAGATAAAGTGTCTAAGAGAATGCTTCAGCGAACGGGGATGAAGTTTAGATGGATGGACCAGCGTCATCCAACTCTACCGAGGATGCTCTCCGGAATCATAGCAGTGGACACTGGAGGCCCCTCTCAAATCGGAATTGAGATACCTGAGGCGACTCCGATGTTTGTCATCGATCATCATGCAAGCTCTTCAGACCAATGGCCAGAAGATGCTATGCTCCTATCCTGCGATGCATCATCGACATGCCAGATAATACTCGAATCGATACTTCAGGGCGGCGGCAGGATCCCTCTTGAATGGGCAGAAATGATGTATGCAGGAATAGTGACAGATACTGGCCGCTTCAAGCATGGATCAGAGAATGGGCACAGGAGCGTAGTTCTACTTTTGGACAACAGCGATCTCAGACCAGAAGACGTGCTCCAAACAATAGAGGGAGACGGCCTGCCAATGGATCAAAGGAACAGAATACTTTCTTCCATATCTTCCATGGAGATACACCACTGCGGTGGAATGATAGTCGCTACAGCGAAAGGCGGTAGCCATGAATCTAGGATTGCCACATCCCTGGTCTCATCAGGCGCTGACGCCTCTATCGTTACAAAACGTCTTGAAGATGGGAACATTAGGATAACTGCCCGAGCCCCATGGAGATCGATAGAGTCTGGATTAGATTTGGGGGCTATTATGACCTCGCTCGCTACTGCCAAGGGAGGTCAGGGTGGCGGACATGCGGGCGCTGCGGGATGGATGGGAAATGCTAATCGAGGAGAGGCAATAGCATTTTTACTCGCCGAGATAGGAATTCAGGCCAGAGGGTGATTGAATTACTGCGACTGAACTTGACATGGCGTTATCTTTGGATTTTGCCGGACAGCTCGAGTCAGAGGAAATCCTGAAACTTTCCCCGCTGAGGAGGGACATATTGAGGCTCTCAAGATCTATTTCAGAAGGAGACATCGCCTTCGCCATAGGCCTCTCGGAAGAACTGCTGGAGCGATCTAGGGGCAGTGGAGAGCGTGATATCGAGGCAGAGGCAAGAATACGACTAGATAGGGCACTGATTGGAGCGGTTGAGGAATCCCAGGTAGGATCCGAATTACGGTGGTCGGCTGAAAGACTCTCATCAATCCACCCCGGCTCATCTGGTCATGCTCTAGCACTTCTGAATCTAGCTGGTTGGCATGCATCTTCGGGTGAGAGCATGATGGCGCTGGCGATCCATAGCGAAATAACGCCCATAGCCGGGCATCCAAACGATCTCATAGCACTCTCAAGATTAGAGGTCGGAAGACTCCACCTCGGACTTGGTGACGATGAATCTGCCCTCCGTCATTTATGGTCTTCCGCATCAAGATTTGAATCAGAGGGGATGAAAGGCGAGGAAGCCATAGCGCTACTCGAGTGGTTGGACATCGCACTGGACATTCTATCTCCTGAAGCAAGGACCATGGACGAGGTAATCAGGGACGCAGCACCAAGGGACCCTAAGACAAGGACTTCCGCGATGGCCCATCCAGAAGATGCGTTGAGGGTCGCTCTGAGGCTCGGAGAAACCATCTTGGAGGACCTATCAGGTTCCGAGAGACCGGATCTAGGACTCCTCGTTGATGCTGCTTTTTGCCTCGGATCCGAGCCTCTTGCACAACTCCTCGCCTCAAAGTGCGCGGACATTGAAGACATCGAGGTTGTGAAGTGGATTCAGGAACTCAATCTGAATGATTCGGAATCAGACCAATCGTGATTTCTGACTCTTTCTATCTCTGCCTCATCCCATTTCTTCATCTCCGGGATTTCAAGACACCATCCGACTTCTGTTATCTGTTCATCCTGGCTTTCCCACCCTATTGGTTCGGGAGCCTCCTTAACCTCTATCTTCACCAAGTCTCCCCCTTCGAAGAAATCCTTCTCTATGTGGGTAGCGACTCCAAGAAAACCCACTTCTTCGAATAATTCTCTCAATGCAGCTTCCTCGGGCGATTCCCCATTTTCTATCCATCCTCCGGGAAATTCCCATCCACGTTCGATATTATTGACCATTATCCATGCTTCCAGATCATCGTTCTTCGCCTGGGATGAAGTCACCCAACATAGTGCGAATCGCTTATTCATTGCATGGCCTCGGATATTTCATTCATGAGATGCTCGGCTTCGACATCCCCTTCAGCAGCCCTCCTCCGTGCAAGAAAGAATGCCTCATTTAGTCTGCCTGAATCCATGAGGGTCTTTATCGGATTGACTGGCCCGACCTCCTCGTGCTGATCGAAGATGGGATTTGAGTCGACTCCGGCTAGGAGGCGCATCCCTTCCAAGAATTCAGCACGGCTCTCTATAGGCGGCTTTTTCCAGGGCAGTTTTCCTCCCCCGTCCATTTTAGTCCCCATCCGTTCGATGAATCGATCACGCTCTTCGCAGGATGGATAGCATACCTGGGCCTGATCATAACAATGCCACGCCTCATCTGTAGACCCACGCCTCTCGTGGATTCTCCCGAGCTTAGTCCAAGCCTCATGATTCATCGGACGTTGCGCCAAGAGTATAGTGGCATGTTCCAAGTATTCATCTTCAAATCCATTTTCAAGTACTCGCTCCAGCCTCCTTGAAAATAGGAGATTCGACCGAGGATCTGTAAAATCCAATGATTTTATCTTATTCAGCAATTCCTCAATTGGATTTTCCAGTGCCCACCATTCATCCGGGTCAAGGGGATCTATTCGAAGCGCCTCAGAAAGAATTGAGGTGCCGTGCAGGAGCATATCTACGTCTTTTAGCATATCAGTTAGATTCGGATCTCTACCAAGTACGCTGAACAAGTCTTTCAGAGCAGCAGAGACGCCACCGTCATCTTTCATCGCGAT
>JAZANC010000091.1:0-3911 GCA_036228805.1 Thermoplasmatota archaeon | reverse complement strand
CGCCTGGATTCGAAATTTGCGTTTCGGAGATCAGCGTCTCGCCCGAGGGGCCTAGCATCTTGTAATACAAATGCTGAGTGTTACGACTCCACACAAAGTGTACGTTGCCCTCTGAGTCAGAGTCGACAGCCACCATTGAATCTGAATTAGACCCGCTATTCACGACATTGATTGCATCTGTGAGTACGATCTCACTGGCCTGAACCGGTACTGCGGCACCCATTGCAGCTATTATGCTTGAAAGCATAAGCAGAGTCATCATGATGCTTGAACGCTTCTTTCTATTCTGCATGGATACCACTCAGTATGCTAAATGCAACTCTAACCATACTTAATGTCGACCCATTCAGGTCAGATTCGACTAAGCCCACTCACTTGGATCGAAACTCTGGCCGAAGCCTGCATGCTCATCGAAATCTACCTCGGCGGATTTTAGCGCTGAGTTTTGACCCGATCTGGATATTGGTTTCCTACCTTTCCAGTCATCTACCGGGCCTGGTTTGCCAATTCCTTTCCCATAATCGAATTTTATTTGGTGTATTATGGAGAGTTTTGTCAGCCATACCCCCCTCATTGTCTGCATGAGTTCGTTTTGGGTAAGCCCATCAAACCAAATCGGGCGTGATATGTTGAATGCTTGAAGTGGGCCTGGTCTATTCTGTTCGTCCTCTTTGCCGACGTGCAAGACCCAATCAAGAGTGGATCTTGTTAGGTGCATTCTAATCTCGTGTAGCCAGCCTTTCCATCCGATCAGGTCTTCTTCCCTGTAGCTAATCATCTCATCTTGTTGGCCCTGATCAACCCGGGTAATCGAGTATACCAATATGAGCGATCTTTTCTTCGGTATCACGATATTGAACACATGACCATCTTTCGTAGGGGGATACTTGACATGGAGATGTAGTGTTGCCTTTCCGTCGTCAACCACCCTGTATTCCAAGTTCTCATCGTCGAGCCACATACGAATTGCGGCCGCGGCGTCCTTTGCATCCACGTATTACGAATGTAAATGCGTCCTATTTGAGGGCAACGAGGAATTCATCTACTGACTTTATGCTTTCAAAAAGAGATTTTGCAAGTGGGTTTCGAGTTAATGCAGCCCTTCTTCGTTCCTGTCTGAAATCATTTACAGAATCGAAGCCGAGAGCCATTAAAATGGCTGCTAGGTAGAAAATGGGGAATAGAGCCATGAAGAAGAGCGGTGTGAATAAAACTGGAAGTTCGTAGAGCAAAAAGGCTGAAACAGTCCATAGAATCCCAATTATTGGCCAGAAAAGAGGCAATGAGAACATTGCTGCCATCAAATGATATGTTGTTCTAGCATCGATTCCCTCGTCTGTTCTATCTCCTAACCACCATGCCAAGAAAGCTTGGGGGAATGTGCTTAGTGCGAAAACCGGCGTTGCGAATAGCATCAGGGAAGCTCCCAAAATCAAAGAAAATATGCTGTTTTTTCTCTTTACAAGTTGTCCCTCTACAGTCAAATCACGGGCATCCAAGTTTTGCTCATGGAGTATCTTGGCTGCGTTTGATGCATTCTCAAGTACTTCTTGAGGGATCTTTCCCTCTCTCCATTGCTCCCTTATCTCTCTTGTCTTCAAAACCTCTTGGTAGAGGTCATGAATGGGGGTTTGAGAATTCCTGTGCGCCATTAATATCCATGCACGGTATGTTTCCCAATCAGGAGAATCCGGAGTTGCGTCTTTCAGAATTGAAAATACCGAATCTCGCATTTTGATAACTTGCGATTTGGGGGGTTCGACCCATTCGCCGTCTAACAAAGACTCGGCTTGCTCCTTTGAATATGGATTGGGAATAGGTATCGGATCGAGATATTCAACATGATGGTCTGTTCTAAATTTTGTATGGTTTCTCCAATGAAGGCCGGCAGGTTGCAGATGCGGCTGGGGGAGATTTCGAAGTTCTGCCAACGCTGCGGCGGCAAAAACTGTGCGGAATGGCCCGGTTTTGAAACCATGCAAGATTGGGTCCTGGTGTGAGGTGCCTTCAGGAAATACAACTGCAGAATATCCATTAGAAATGCAATTTGAAACTGTTAACATGCTTCTTCTATTGATCTCTCCTGCGAAGTCTGAATTGGTTATGCCTTCGTCCGTCTCCGCCTTTCTCAAGATTGGTTGTACACCAAGACCCCTTGTCCACCATCCAAGTATCGGTCTTGTGACCAAATCGTGTCGCCCCAGTGCTGTGAATCTCCGATCTTGGCTGTGAACTATAACTAAAGGGTCCACTAATCCATTGATGTGGGTTGAAACGGATATTCGCCCGCCACCTATTTCAGGTACTTTGTCAGCTTTTGAATTCCTAAAAATCAGTCGGTGGCCGATAGATATCATTGCTCTGAATAGCCACCACACGAATATCGATCCGGGGTGTTTTCCCGAGTGGTCCCATGGAACTGAGTTGAGTTTTCTTGTATCTATTCGCCTTGCGCTGCTGGAAAGTTCCGGAGTCAGAGCTTCGGGCTTGGACTCCATGCTAACCCTCCATGGGCCATGGGATGTTGTAAGCATTCACTCACTCAAACTGAGTTGAATGGCGTCAGCGATCATTCTCCCCTCGGACACATCCAGTGATTTTGGTTCCCAAGTGAATGTGTGTTTGGATTCCGGGTATCTCGGAATTATGTGGAAATGGACGTGTGGAACGGTCATACCAGCTTCTTTTCCGTTGTTCTGAATTATATTGTATGCAATAGCCCCTGTGGCCTCTTTGATTGCGCGGGACAGGATTGGTAGCGCCTTTCCGATGGCTGCTGCAGAATCTGGAGTGAGTTGGTCGATCGTGGGTGCTGGCTCTTTGGGTACGAGCAGTGTGTGTCCCTTTGAAAGGGGATTTATGTCTAAAAAGGCGAATACGTGCTCGTTTTCATACAGTTTGTAACATGGAATCTCTCCCTCTATTATTTTGGTAAAGAGTGTGCTTCCACTCATATGATCACATGGTGAATGACGCTGCGATGGTGCCAAGATCTTGGACTCTTAGGGCTGCTACGATCTCTTGGTTCATGACTCGTGTATTCGTTGTAGTTCTTACCTCTTCAGCGGTTTTTCCTGCGGTTTCAATCAACGATTCAATGGTTGCGGTGCCTGCTAGGAACGACTTTGCTTGTGTGGTTAATTTTGTCTCAGCGGCACCCACTGAGTCTCCAGTATCCCTGTATAAATTCTCGATTCTCTTATTCGCTATATCGAGGCTTTGAAGAATATTCTTGGACCCTCCAAACTTGCAGTTTAGTGACCATTTTCCAGCCTCTTCCCCTGCTAATGAGCCGGTGTAGAGGTTTTCCAACATGGTGTTTCCAGGCAATATCGATGAGGTGTGGAATCCTGTGCTTGCAGAGGGGCCAGCTGCATAAACGCCTGTTGCCCACATCTTTCCTGACTCTATTGTGACTCTTCCTTTTTCATCTACTGGCAAACCGCCAGTAGTCTCCATGACTTGATGCGTCACTGGAATCACATCAATCGAAATGTCCAATCCTGTGGAGTCTAGAATGGTCTTTCTAATCAAGTCGAACCAAAGTGTGTGCTGGTCATCGATGAATCTCATATCGACCACCGCATCTCCTTCGTGGTTCAATGGATCTATGTCTTCCCCAGTTTCAGATCTGTATCTTCCACCAGCACCTAAAATCTCGAATGGTATTGGAATTTCCGTACCTTGGACAACCATGGGATGAAGGGGTACCTTGTGCAGATTTTGTGGGCTAATACCCGCTCTTATCGCGATTGCAATCGCATTTCCTGAGCCTATTGATGGATTGGACCACAGTCCTTGATAGCCCTCATCAGCCAATATTATCGCTTTACATTGGTACGGCTTTACTTTGCCGTCGATTAAGTCCAATGCCACCATTCCTCGGATCTGACTATTATCCATTACCAGCG
>JAZANC010000090.1:0-3610 GCA_036228805.1 Thermoplasmatota archaeon | reverse complement strand
GGCGAGCCCGTGTCTCTCGGGGCTCGATGACGTCATCCACCCAGCCATGCCTAGCTGCTGTGTAGGGATCCCCGAATTTTGTCTTGTACTCCTCGACTAGGCGCTCGAACTCCTCCTCGGGGTTCTCTGCTTCTTTGAGGTCCCTTCGGTGTATGATTCGGACAGCCCCCTCGGCGCCCATGACTGCAAGCTCCCCGCTCGGCCAAGCCAGATTGACATCGGACCTCAGATTCTTGCACGACATTGCCAGATACGCACCGCCGTACGCCTTCCTGGTTACCACAGTCAGCTTCGGGACAGTGGCCTCCGCGTACGCGTACAGAAGCTTGGCACCATGCCGAATTATTCCGCCCCATTCCTGGACCGTGCCCGGCAGGAAGCCGGGGACGTCAACGAAGGTAATCAGGGGGAGGTTGAACACGTCGCAGGTTCGTATGAAGCGAGAAGCCTTCACCGAGGCATCTATGTCCAGACACCCCGCTAGAATCGATGGTTGGTTGCCGACTACCCCCACGGGCCTGCCTCCCATCCTTGCGAAACCGATTACGATATTCTCAGCATAGTCGGGAAATAGCTCCAGGAAATCCGAATCATCCACTACATTCTCTATGACGTCTCGCATATCGTACGGTCTGTTGACGTCATCGGGCACGACATCATTCAACTCCGGGCACTCGCGCATGAGGTCGTCAGAACATTCAGATCGTGGCGGTACCGCTTCAGTGTGGTCCGGTAGAAACGAAAGTATGTCCATCGCCAGGTCGAACGCATCCCTCTCGTCCTCAGCGACAAGGCATGCAACGCCACTCCTGCTAGAGTGTGCCTTGGCGCCTCCGAGCTCTTCCTCGTCGAGCTCCCCTGATGCGATCTCAGGGATCAGCCACGGGCTCCTCATGAACATCCTGCCACGCTCAGCCTCTAGAATCACGAAATCAGAAAGCCCAGCGGCTAGTGCGCTGGCTCCGGCAACAGTCCCGATGATAACTGAGATGATAGGTATCCGTCCCGAGCAGCTCGCCAGGGAATCGAGCATCTCGCCGGTTGCGCCGAGTGCTGGAACGCCATCCTCTACGCGTTGCCCCTCTCCGTCCCATATTGCGACGATGGGCCTCATTGTCCGATTGGCCAAGTTCACTGCAGAGACGATCCTCCTTGCATGCATTTCACCCATGCTGCCTCCAAAGATACCGGGCTCCTGTGCAAGAAGTACGATCGCCCTGCCGCCCACCTTGCCATGGCCCGTGACAACCCCGTCCCCAAGCGGCCTGTTCAGATTCATAGTCCCAATCACTGAACGATGCTGGACGTAGGCCTCGGTCTCAATAAACGTCCCCTCGTCGACAAGACTCAGGATTCTTTCCATCGCTATACTACGCCCCTCTTCAATGAGATTGACCCTCTCATCCGAACCCGTCGAACCCGCGACAACTCCTGGGGGGTGGGATGACATGACACGTTCACCGGGCGTTCAGTTCTTATGCGAATCGAATGATTCAACTCGACGAGTCAGAGGGATTCTCGCCGACTAAGTCGGACCCCCATGCCTCCCTCACCCCGTTCCAATCGAGTCCTTTCGAGAGGAGATAATGCAACTTGACTACTGCAGAGCCGGGCGGACACATGGACCCGTGCCCGATCAATCCGATCGAGCGTTGATTGCGTCCTTTGGCATATACGTTCATGTTGACCGGTCCATGCACCGTTTCAGCGGTCACGACCACGGGAATCCCCTTCTCGACCGCTGCTGAAAGAGCATCTGCAACACGTTCGTTCTCAGGAGAATCTCCAAGCGGATCGAGAAGAGGGACATGACCTAAACCAGTGCCACGGATAACCATCCCATCAGGCCTCGTCTCAATCACTGCCTCGACTAGATCGGGCGACAGGTGGGGGCCCGCGACAAGCTCATGGATACGGCAGCCCTCATCGAATAGCATCGGGCTATCAGTAACTTCTCTGTTAGGCACCGCACTCCTGTTGTCCTCTATCTCCGGACCATCGGCCGAGAGGCTAACGTACGCGACCGGCTCCTGATTGACAGGCTTGAAAGCGCCCCTCTTCGAGCTGTGTGACTTCCTGGACGCACACCCTGGCAAAACCGCGCACCTCCCATCGGAGCTTCCGTCATGCATGACGAGGACTGCGCTATCCCGATAGCCCGTGACCTTCGGACCATGCGCAGCCCAGTACACAGCAGATATGAGATTCTCAGCCGCATCGCTCGACCCCCTGTCAGGCGATCTTTGCGACCCTGTGAAGGCTATGCGCCCGGGGGGGCGACCTCCCTCTCCCGACCACGCGTAGGACATGGCTGCTGATGAAATGTGCATCGTGTCGGTGCCATGGGTTACTACGACTCCTGCATAACCATCCGCAAATGCTTCATGTGATGCGACTATCATCCTGTTCCAGTGGCGTGGACGGATGTCATCAGACCACATGTTTCCAATCATGTGCACGCGTATGCGGGCAATCGAACCTAGTTCCGGAATCGATGAGAGGAGTTCATCCGGCTCAAATTTGGCTGTAACTGCGCCCGTGTCATAATCAACCTTGGAAGCGATGGTTCCCCCGGTGTGTATCAGTAGTATCTCTGGTAAAGAATCATCCTCCTCGAACGCTGAATCTTCCTCCACTACCTCGCCCCTGGCATCGGTGAGCAACTCGGTGTCAAGCACGTCCTCCTCTGGATAGGATAGGTTGTATCCATTGACCAGTTTCAGCGTGATTAGCCCTTCTCCGGCAGACGGTAACATAGCACCTTCGAAATCACGCTCTCCAGCGAGCGTGGAGACCCTAATCCGAACGTTTGAGCCCACCGGCACGTCACTCGTCATGAATATCGACTCGCTCGGAGGACCATCAAGCCAACGGAGGCACAGGTCCTAATACACCTGTATCTACAGGATTAGGTCTTAGAACCATGATTGCACACCCGCAATCATGCGAGCGGCAGTCGGGATGGCCCTACTCATGGTAAGCATGGTCGCGTTCGGGATGATTTCCAATGAGTCTGATCTGCAGACTGAATCTAGGTTCAGCGAACCTGGATACGAGTCGATGAGCTGCTCGTCAAGCACAAGCCATGACGATGATACGAACTTCTACGTCGATGGCTCATCGGGGGATGACACGTACCCCGGTACCTCGGCATGCCCCACCAAGACCATACAGCAGGCCGTGACGAACGCAGGAACAAACGACGTAATCATCGTCGGCGCAGGCACTTACTACGAAACTGTGGCACTCGACTCCGTCGGCCAGAGGCTGAAGGCGGCGTCAGGCGAGCGGGTCATTATCGACGGCTCGGAGAGCGTTACGGGAGACCTCGGCGGAACATGGACCGTTTACGATTCAACGACTTACAGTGATTCGATATGGAAGGCCGATCTGTCAAAGGACGCATGGCAACTGTTCCTCTCGTATCAGGAGGAGATGCCAGCCCGATGGCCCAATGCGGACTTCTCGGACTTCACGGCACTCGATGACGACGACTACTGGGCGCATGGAACGATCTCCGGCACCGATATCGACAACACGGACAGCGACGGGGACGGAACCCCCGACGTCGGCTGCCCCTCCGGAGAGGAACTCTACCTCGATGGAAGCG
>JAZANC010000089.1:0-6556 GCA_036228805.1 Thermoplasmatota archaeon | reverse complement strand
CCGGCTGCAGATCAGGAAGATTTGATTGAAACGACTGGGCCGATGCTCATCAGCTTCGTGATATCGACGGAGTCAGAGAGGCATGGCGGAGCACCTCTGGGGGATGTGCAGAAAGATGTGGATAATTGGGCTGGAATCCTCCAATTGAAGATACGGGAGACAGGGGATAGCGCATCTACAGTGTCTTCTTTCTCTCAACTTTCGCTGGGGCAAAATGAAAACCTAGGTAAGGAGCTAGGGATTCTGAATTCGGCTTCGCTGCTAATTCTTGGAACGATTCTTTGGTTCTCGTTCAGAAGTAAGCGAGATACGGGGTATGTGCTAGGTCTCACTGTATTCGGAATTGGGGCAACCTACGGCACAGCGGGGATTCTGACAGTGATGGGGGTGTCGATGACATTCAACGGTGCGATGAACTCGATACCGGTCTTGCTCCTGGCTATAGGAGTGGATTATGGCCTTCATGTAGTTAAGAGGATAAGGGAGGAATATCGCTTGGCATCTAAATCTGAAGAGGGGGTCTCATCTGTGAAGGACCTTCAGAAGGATCTTCGGAAAGCTGCTGTACTTCGCGGTACTAAGTACACCTCAATTGCACTCCTGATAGCAATTTTTACTGATATGGTGGGATTTCTCTCTTTCCGTCTCTCAAGTCAATCGTTTCTGGTTGTTTTTGGTACTGTGATTGCAATAGGTCTGTTTTACATCTACTTGTTTAGTGTGACTGCGTTACCCGCATTGATATCATTAATTCCTCCAAAGGACCTCCCAATAGGGCGGACGGTCAAGATAGACGAAAATCGGATGACGCGATGGATTGGGGATTTGTCGAAGAGGCCTGCTACTGTGGTAGTGGTCGCTGTTCTGCTATCAATGCCGGCATTATATGGCGTGCAACAACTGGAAGTTGGTTTCGATACAAGAGACAACTTCGACGATTCGGTTCCCGTTGTTGCGGATTTCCTATTGATTTCCGAGGTATTCGAAAGTAGTCCCACTCCATTGTATGTTGTACTAGATGGGGCTGTAATAAGCGAGCAGGGGCGGATTATGGCTGAATCTGCAATTCGAATATTGCAGGAAGACGATAGCGTCACGCAGGTGACGACGGATCTTTGGTCCACTCTAGAATCTGAGAGATACTCGGATTCCACACTTGATTTGTACATGATTGGTATCGAATCAGGGTCAGATGGTTCATGGGAGAATCTTGAATATTGGTTGCTTCAAACGGACGAAGGACGTAAATTGAGCGCAGGGGTTCTGTCAAGCTCTGGGGATCAGACTGTAATATCGTTCCAGGCATCAACCTTGGACTGGTCGGCAACTTCAGAATTCGAATCTAAACTGTCATCGTCATTGTCAAGTGAAGTGGAAGATACTGACTTCACTTTGAGGGTGAGTGGCAGATCGCTTATCTTGGCACAGATTACTTCTGATGTGGCTGATGCTGCGACTCTTTCAACGACGATTGTAGCAATGGTCATCCTAGTCATGCTATTGACGATTCAAACTGGGAGGACCGGCAGCGCACTGAAGGGTGTGAAGAGGGGTTTTGTCACCTGGCTGCCTTTGATGGCCGTGGTCACCTGGGTTTTCGGGATAATGGGATTCACGGGGTTCCAATTAAATTCACAGACGGTAACCATTGGCGCGCTTACGCTTGGATTGGGGGTGGACTATGCCATCCACATTGCTACTCGTCTTGAAGAGGAGGCGTTGCATGATCCCTCAGCGGGGCCATCAGTCTGGACCTCGAGGTCGGTTGCAACGACGGGCCGTGCGATGTGTGCTGCAGCCTTGACAACGGCAGGAGGGTTTTCAGTGTTGAATTTGTCTTCATTGGTTCCGCTTCAACTCTTCGGACAGGCATTTGTTGTTGCGATTACACTTGCTCTAATGTCAAGTCTTCTTCTCTTGCCCCCGTTATACGCTAGGCTTCTCGAGTCTGAAATTAGACATGCCTAGCAGACTCTTCCATCATCAAAAACGACTGCAAAATACGAAGTGTAACGGGTGTGAGAATCATACTCGCGGCAAGAGCTAGTCCAATCATGATAGCGCAAAACAATCCGAATGTTGAGAAGAATCCCATCGAAGATTGCATGATTACGAGGAATCCGGCTATGTCCGAGAGGGCCGAACCCACGAGTGCTATTCCGGAGGCTCCGCCTACTGCTTTGATAGCTACATATGGGTCGTCTTCCTTCTCCATCTCTTCTCTGTATCTCTCAACTACATGGATCACGTAATCTATGCCCACGCCAAGGGATATCGCAGCGATTGACACGGTGATCATATTGAGGCCGTATCCTGCGACCTCAATCAGAGCATACAGCCATACTATCACCACTGCTATGGGCAGGGTGGTCGCGAAAGAGAGGAAAAATGCTATTCGCCCCCATGCCGCACATGCCAAAATTGAGGCTGTGAAAAGGAATGGTGCGTGGCTCCAACCGATTACCGAGGAAGATATCATTGTGAAAATCGAGGCTATGGCAAGAGATTGAATCAGGTCGTTTCTATTTGGTCTCAGTTTCAGTCTCTGGATGGTCTTGCCATCTGGTCGATACCCCCACCACAAGGTGACCATGCATGCAACGATCCCAAGCGCTAGAGTTCCTTGCATCTGATCTTGCATACCATCTGCTGCAACGAAACGAACTACAGGATCGCCCGTCGGTATGGCCCATGACACGGGATATTGTTCATCTTGCAGTGCTTGTGAGATTGATCCTCTTTCATACAGGGGGCCAATTGATAGGTTTCTGAAGGGCGCCATATCTTGAATCAGCTGCTCAAGAGCGGGTTCGATAAGAGGGAACTGCTCTGGATCTGATAGACCGAATCTCATGGACATGCGAGTGTATGTCGGCATTTCTCCATCGATAGTAAGCCAATGTGCGTCTGGATCTAATTCATCTTCCGTCTGGATAAATTCAGTAACTAGTGGTGCGGGTATTTCAGGATAGCCTCCACTGGCAGGGACGCCATAATTCAGAACGTAACCGTAGATGAAAACTAGGCATTCACGGTCATCGAGGTCAGGCAATCTAACTGATTTTCCTTCAAATGGATTGTAGACGAATGATGTATTGCAGCCGACACCTCCATCGGGGAGCAGCGGATTCCAGCCTTTCTCCTCATATGGAGTTATATTCCAAGCCATCGCTGCCTTTGTTCCAAGGACTATGTGGTCCAGGGCGATTAACTCGGCTTGACCTGTGGGCGTTCTTGAGATTTGATCTGGGTCCCCTTCACCATGCGAATTTATGTTGAGCCTGAGCTCTTCTATGGCTTCAATCACTAGCGGGTTCGCAATGTCGCCCTCTACAAGTATGTAGCCGGGTTCTCCATCCCCGAATCGTTCACTGGCTAAATTCACCCCCTTGGCAAAATCAGAATCTGGATCGAGGAAATCATCAATCTGGAAATCGCCCTCTAAACTGAACATTGGACCTAGGGCCAGCACGGTCAGAAGTACTGTCAAAAGACCAACGAAGGGAGCTTTCGAATAAGAAGTGAATGTCGTTGATGAAAGCCAGTGGCTTGGTACCAAATGTAACACGTCGGATCTTTCGTCCTCTAGTCTATCTCGCCTCTTTAGGGCTAGGTCATAGTCCAATCTGAGAAGCGGTACCCAAAGACCTGTCAACAAAAATGCCGATAGCACCCCGAGGCCGGCTTCAATGCCGAAGGACCTCAATGCAGCGATATCTGAGGATAGATTGGCGAGGAAAGCTACGATGGTTGTGAAGCTTGTTAGCATAATTGCTCGGCCTACTTTTGATATCGATATGTGTGCAGATTGCTCTAGAGTGGCACCATTGCGTCTTTCTTCCTTGTATCTGTGAAGAGCGTGGAGAGAATCATCAATTCCAAGTGCCAATACCAATATGGGCAATAAGTTGGAGAATTGTGACCTTGCTATAATCTGGAAGCCGAATCTCTCTCCAGCAATCCATATCCACCCTATCGAACCTTGCATCCATAGTAGAGAAAGTGAGAGGCCTGCTCCAACAATAATAACATCTGAAACTCTCCTCAAACTCATCCATAGCAGAAAGACGACGACTAAGCCCATCACACCTACGAGGAAAGAGCTTGAGAGGAGTTCACGATTTATCTCGACGTTTGGTCCTTCTCCCAACAGTACTGTTACAACTTCCTCGTCTGTAGATCTGAGTTCTTCCTCTATGGCAAGATACAGCCACTCAACAGAGCATGGGTCTAGTCCTTGTTGATTTTCAACTTCACATTGATCCATCGTATACTGTATGGGGTCTGTTTTGAACGAAAGTCCTTCACGCTCAAAACCAAACTCTGGTCTAGCATCTATCCATGCGAAGGTCCAACCATTGTCCACCATGTTTTGTCGATCGAGATTGAGTATCATCCATACTGAGCTGGCAGTCCATCGCCCTGGCCCCCATTCTTCGGCTTCTATTGTCCCATCTTCGTTCAATATGCCTCCATACGGGCCCACCACCGGACTAGTAGGGTCAGGTTCGAATGTTCGATCTACTGACAGATATCTGAGAAATGATCCTCGGGTATGATTCGCCATTCTGTGTGCAGCGAGATCGATGTGTGCTTGTGTGAGTAGTGGGTCATCAAAAGATAGGCAGTCCAATTCTCCACAGTCGGTCCAGTTAGTAGGTGCCGTCTCCCACTGCAGGGAGAATGGGTTGATTCGGTCCCTTGTCACCAAAGAACGATTGTCCATGAAGACCCTGAACTCATTTGGAAGATCTAAAACGCCCTTCAGCGGAATTCCAGATATGTCTGAAGAGAAGTTCAGATAGTATCGAGATACATCGTGATTCTTCAGGATCTCTGCCTTCGTATCCGCCTCTCTGAGTATTGAGAGGTTGAGTATTCCCCCAGTTGGCTCTTCCATTCCTTGCGATATACCGGGAAACGGCTCGACCATCGATATCTCTGATGGCGAGTTTCCAACATCTTCCATCGAGCGAACGAATATTCCGAATCCCCATATGTTTCCTGCCCCGGAAAACTCCTCCCTCATTACATCGTTCGCCTCGAGTTCTGGGGAATCCATATTGTACGCCTCGATGTCTATCGGCGTGAGGGAGGACAGGAAGCCAGGTATCATGAGAGCCGTGATGATGATGACTGCGGCGTGTACTCGATTACTATGGGAGATCATACGATCTGCGATAGTCGAAAAGTCACGCATAGAGGAAGGGAATTAAAGTATGCTTATGAGTCGTTGTAAGGGACTTCATAAGCCCTCATTCCTCAGTCTCTCAAGTATTTCTTTCTGAGGCTCTGTTAGATTTATTCTATCCTCTAAAGCGAACTCTATATCTAGATCTGCTCCATCGAAGCTCATTCCAGGGATTCGTCTTCGATCCCCTATCTGCGTCCCGGGCATCACCTCTATCCTGATTGAGCTCCCGATTGGGGTGCGTATGTCGCATTTACCGCCTAGAATCAGCGTACTATATGGAATCTTGACGGTCTGTATGAGTCGTCCGCCCTCCCATCTCCTACCTTCCTCGGCATCTATGCGTATTGCGAGTATCAGATCTCCGGATTTGCCTCGTGGGTGGTCGTGACCGAGTCCTTTCATTCGAATTTTTTGACCGTGCTTCGAATTGGGGGGTATCTTGACAGTAATGGTTGATCTTCTGGAGCGGACGCCTTTTCCATCGCAGCCACCGCACGTACGTGTCGTGCCGAAGGTGGAACCTTCGCATTTTGGGCACGTCCTAAGTCGTTGGTGGTCGAATTCAATCGAACACCCGGTCTCGGCGTCGGCATATGCCATATCTATGCCGGACCTGATGTCAGAACCGCGTTCAACTACTCTTTCAGATTGGTTCTGATGGTTTCCCGATGCTGATCTTGAGGCGTTGAACATCTGCGAAATTATGTCGGGCATCTCAAATCCTGGGAATCCTGCACCTCTGGATCTTCTTCCGTTCTTGAAGAAGTCCTCCATTCTCTGGGCCTCATCATAACGATGGCGGGCCTCAGACGATCCTATGCTGTCGTATGCTGACTGTATCGATTTGAATCTCTCCTCGGCAGCAGCATCGTTGGGATTCCTGTCAGGGTGGTGTTGTCTTGCTAGTCTCCGGTATGTACGCTTAATTTCTGCATCGGTAGCATCTCGTGCTACCCCGAGGACTGCGTATGGGTCCTCAGACATATCAGAGTGTTGGGGGGGGTGAACTTGAATTCTCTTGAGCGAAGGCATGAATACGTGGCGCCTTCACGTTGAATCGATGCCTCTCGGTTGGGCCGTATTCAGAAACTATGTTGGACACGCAAGAGAGATAGGGGGAGATGTGGCCGATTATCCCCGATTCTTCCTGATGCCCGACTCCTGTCACGTCGAATGCAATTCCGATGGATCGAACGTTATTCGACTAGGAGATTCGTCAGATCACATAGACCACGAGGTCGAGCTTGTTATTCGTCTCGGAGATGATCTTCGCCCTGCTTCGATGTGTATTGGTTGCGATACAACGAACAGGACCCGTCAGAGTCTCGCGAAAGAAAAATCGTGGCCTTGGCTTGAAGGTAA
>JAZANC010000088.1:0-4833 GCA_036228805.1 Thermoplasmatota archaeon | reverse complement strand
GCAACGAGTCCGAGGACGTGTGCTGCATCATACATCACCGAGGCGCCCACCTCGTGTGCGGCATCGGATAGTTCCTCGAGAGGGGTCGGAAAAAGGAAAACAGATTGGCCGAATAACGCAACACTCGGCTTGATCTCCCTGATGAGCTTTGCAGCAGCATCGATATCCGGTTCCATCCTCTCCACATCCCATGGATATGTGTGGAGATCGAGCCCCCTGACTCCAACTGCGCCCATATTTGCATGGGATATGTGCCCCCCATCCGCTGTGGAGACTGCAGTTATTGACTGGCCTGGTTTGGATAGGGCTTTCAGAGCAGCAATGTTTGAGACGGTTCCTGAGATGGACTGGATATTCACGAATTTTGAATTAAATACCCTCTTGGCAGATTCTATTCCTATCGATTCGATCGTATCGAAGTCATCGCACCCCTGATAGTATCTCTTGCCGGGAAGTCCCTCAGCATACCTCCCGTGCAAGTCCGAGGAAACAGCCCTAGCAACTAGTGGACTGAGGATGTTCTCGCTAGCGATCATGGGCAATGATGTCGCGTAATGTCTTCCCGAAGCTTCGACGGCGTCTATGACGTCGTACGCTCTCTGCTTACTCTCCATGCACCTATCGGGTGGAAAGGGTCCTAAATCCTGTGCCAAGGGCATAGGTCAATTTGATGTGCTCTCGGCCCCCATGAATGGCATGGGCAGGCACATCCCAGCAATCACTGCTACTCTCTTGATCGTTCTATCCATGTCTCCGATGGCGCAGGCAACGGACACCGACGGGGATGGTTACGACGACTCTGTGGATGCATTTCCGAATGATCCCTGTGCTAATTTAGATACAGATAACGATGGTCTTCCTGATGATGTATCGCCGGGCTGCACGAGTAGCGGTATCGTAGCGCACACCTCTTTTGAAGATCCTCTCAACGGGAGCATCTACATCGACACGGGAGACTCGAGTGTCGATCGTTATCTTTGGAATAATGCAGGTCAATCGCACGTTTCGCACAATGTCACAACTGGTTCAGAAATGGGTTTTCAGCTCTACTATCAGTCCACGGGGAGTAATGGGTTGACCGACGGGGATTTCTTTGGAGCGGTAGAGTATACAGGGACCGTCGGCAGTTTTACCGATGGCGATCAAGGCTACGAGATGTCTGATGTAGATGGTATAGCCACCCTAGAGCTTGACATCGTAGATGCCGATTCCGTGGAATTCGACCTATATGTTCAGCAAAAACTTCAGAGCGGTCAGAATGCAAACTGGGAAACGGCCGATAAAATTGTGATCTGGTTCGACGGTGCTAACTCGGATATCGAAATAGTGAATACGACCGGTGACGATATCGATACGGCGCACACCTCTCTTCTTGGCGTATGGACCACGTATGTGGTTGATCTAACGGGCGCGGGTGCTGGAAGCCTGAAATTCATGCTCCAGTCTAATGCCGCGACTGAAGCAATCTATGTTGACAATGTCACATTCATCGGAGGTACCGCCCTGGTTGAAGATGATGATGACGACAATGACGGCTGGACCGACTCAGACGAGGCAAGCTGTGGGACAGACCCCCTTGATGCGGCATCAGTACCATATGACGGCGATGGAAACGGAATATGCGATGTAGAGGAAGGAGGCGATACCGATGGAGACGGAGTTCCGGATCTCTCCGACTCAGATGACGACAATGATGGAGTTTCAGATGAGGACGAGATACTCTGTGGTAGCGACCCCAAAATGAGTAGCGATACCCCATCCGATATGGACTCAGACGGCGTATGCGATGCACTAGACGATGACAAAGACGGAGACGGGTGGTCGAATTCGGATGAGGAAGATTGTGGCACGAATGCTGAGAGCAGCTCTTCGATCCCAGACGACATGGACAGCGACGGCATATGCGACTACATCGATACGGATACTGATGGGGACGGAGTGAGCGATCTGAATGATGCCTTCCCAGGCAACCCACTGGAGTGGGAGGACTCGGATGGCGACGGCACAGGAGACAATAGCGATCCGGATGATGATGGAGACGGTGTTCCTGATCTGGATGATGCATATCCCAACGATCCAAACGAAAGTTACGATTCGGACGGCGACGGATTGGGGGATAATGCGGATTTGGATGACGATACGTGCGAAGACGCCTCCAATTGCGGTGAAGGCTTCTATCCTGGAGACGGTATTAGTGATGCAGAGGAGATAGCATGCAACTCCGATCCATTCGACCCAACAAGCGTGCCCCTAGACGAAGATTCAGATGGAGTCTGCGACTACATGGACCAAGACATAGACAATGATGGAGTCAATGATGCAGAGGACGGTTTCCCTAACGATCCATGCGCATTCCTTGACACGGATCAAGATGGACTTCCTGATTTCATCCTCGAATCATGCACAACTGACCTGACAACTGATTTGGATGATGATGGTGACGGGTGGTCTGATGAAGATGAAATCAGATGTGAATCGGAAGCCGACATTGAGACCAGCGTCCCTTCTGATTCCGACTCTGACGGCCTCTGCGACGGAGAGGACGATGACGATGACGGCGATGGATACGTCGACTCAGAAGATGCTTTTCCCCTAGATGCTGCTGAGAATGCAGACTTGGATCAGGATGGCATAGGGGATAACAGCGACCTAGACGATGATAATGATGGCTGGCCCGATACGGATGAGATTACTTGTGATTCGGACTCAAAATCGCCAGAAAGTCTGCCAACAGACTTGGATTTAGACTTCATTTGCAATAACATGGATTCTGATATGGATGGAGACGGTTTCATCAATGAAATGGATGACTTCCCGCTTGATCCCTCTGATTGGAGAGATACGGACGGGGATGGAATTGGGGATATCGCTGATGATGACGATGATGGTGACGGATGGAGTGATTCGGAGGAAGAGGATTGTGAGTACGACCCCAATGATTCGGATTCAACGCCACCCGATTCAGATAACGACGGGATTTGCGATCTTCTTGATCCGACCCCAATAGACAACGAGGGAGATAATGGTCTTCCAGGGTTTGGACTTATATCTGTGCTCGCAGCGATGATTGGAGCAAGCGCATTAGCTAGCAGAAGGACAGGGGCTTAGATTTCAATCGGTCTCGAAAAGCCGCGCGCCCCTGCGCAACGATGTTAGATGAGCAGTTTCCCCTAGGGCTCATGGCAGCCCATCCCGACAATGAGCCGATTCTCTCCTATGCAAAGGGAAGTCCTGAGCGAAGCATGTTGAAAGCAGAGTTAGAGCGCCAGCTCAGTGAAGTTGTAGAGATACCATGCATCATTGGGGGCAAGGAGGTAAAGACTGGGAATATCGTCAAACAAGTCGTCCCTCACAATCACGGACACGTATTGGCCGAGGTTCACATGGCTGGCGAGAAGGAAATCGAAGATGCATGCAAGGCGGCCGTATCTGCCCAGAGTGAATGGATAGAGATGGGTCTTGAAGCTCGATGCGAGATATTCGAGCGCTGTGCCGATCTCCTTGCAGGCCCTTGGAGAATGAAGTCCAATGCATCAACAATGCTCAATCAGTCAAAAACCGCATTTCAAGCCGAAATTGACGCTGCATGCGAACTTATTGATTTCTGGCGTTTCAATTGCCACTATGCGAGAGGTTTTCATGATCAGCTCCAACCACTTGTATCGCCTGATGGGGTGGTCAATTCAACCGAGATTAGGCCATTGGAAGGATTCGTCCTCGCCATCACCCCATTCAACTTCTCTAGCATAGCTGCGAATCTCCCAAGTGCTCCAGCGATTGTTGGGTGTACGTCTGTGTGGAAGCCTAGCAGGAATTCATACCACTCTAACTATGTTCTGATGAGGCTGATGATGGAAGCTGGCCTCCCTCCTGGGGTGATTAATTTCGTCCCCTCTTCAGGCCCTACAATTTCTCGTGTGGCGCTCTCAAACCCTGACTTCGCTGGTCTGCACTTTACGGGTTCAACCTCAACATTCCAAGGGCTCTGGAAGAGAATCGGGGAGTCATTGGATGGCCTTCGGTCTTATCCAAGAATCGTCGGGGAGACGGGTGGAAAGGACTTCGTCGTAGCTCACCCTGAATGTGACGAGCAGGGCCTAATCGTGGCACTTCTTAGAGGGGCTTTCGAATATCAGGGTCAGAAATGCTCCGCAGCGAGCCGTGCATACATCCCGGAATCGGTTTGGGCGAGGATATCTGAACCACTTGCGAAGGAGATATCGAAAATCAAGATGGGTGATGCTAGTGATTTTACAAATTTTATGACTGCGGTTATCGATCAACGAGCCTTCGACAAAATTGCCGGATACATCGACAGGGCTCGAGAGAGGGAGACTTGCGATGTGTTCGTCGGAGGTGAATCGGATGATAGCACCGGATGGTTTATCGAACCGACGATCATTGTAACCCAAGACTCGCGATCTGAAACCATGGTCGAGGAGATATTTGGCCCGGTTCTTACCGTGAATGTGTATGATGATGATCGATTCTTGGATATTCTCGAAACATGCGACACTGGCTCTCCATATGCATTAACGGGATCGATTTTTGCTTCGAATGAGGAGCACATAGATATCGCATTTAACAAGCTCAGGTTCTCTGCGGGCAACTTCTACATCAACGATAAGCCAACTGGGGCAGTTGTGGCTCAACAGCCATTCGGGGGCGCTAGGGCCAGCGGGACAAATGACAAAGCAGGCGGGCCTTTGAATCTGCTAAGATGGATATCGCCTCGATCCATAAAGAGGACTCTGAAAACGCCGCATGATTGGACCTATCCGTTCATGGAAGATTGATTTTTGAGAGTGTTATGGTTCAATGAATCTCAATATA
>JAZANC010000087.1:0-3516 GCA_036228805.1 Thermoplasmatota archaeon | reverse complement strand
ATTGCCTCGCAGAAGCATCTAGGCCATTGGTGGGTTCGTCACAGAAAAGTATCTCAGGGTCATGGACAATTGCACACGCTAGTTTGGTAGCCTGTCTCATGCCTGTCGAGAAGCTGTCTATGGTGCGGTATCTCTGATCTTCCAAACCCACATACTGTAGCACTTCATGTGCTCTCTGTGTTGCTTGGTCTGGACGCATTCCAAGGAGTTCTCCGGCGTATCTCACATGATCGACGGCAGTTAGACCCGGGTCTAGAGAGTCATATTCTGCCATGTAGCCTATTCTAGAGCGTATCTCCGAGCCCATGGTCACAATGTCCTTTCCAAGAACTGTGCCGCCTCCCTCGGTGATTCTTATCAGCCCCAAAATACACTTGAACAGAGTCGATTTTCCGGAGCCATTTGGACCCAATATTCCTACTCCGCCTGTGCCTATGTCTAAATCGACACCGTCAAGGGCGACGTGTGGGCCATACTTCTTTTTGAGCCCACGTATCCGGATAACTGAGTCGCTCACACCTTGCCCTCCATTGCGTGTTTGTCTATTGTTCAAGCAACCTATCAATCAATCCCTGTGAATATCTTCTCATTCAAGGCGATACTCCCTCTCTAACCCGTACTGCAACGCCCTTCCTTAGTACTGACATTTCGTGCATGGTTGAATTGGAGTTTCCATGTGCTATGAGGGTTCCATTTTCATCCACGATCAAGCATGGCTGCCCAACAGTAATCCATTCGTCTGCTCCAATTACAAATCCGTGCATGACATTCTTGCCGGCTCCTACGAAAGGTATGGCGTCAGAGTGGATTGTGACTCTTGCGATGCCGGGGTGAGTCTGGAGGCTATTCTCTTGCTTGTTGGAAAATCCAAGAGGCGGTTGTATATCCCTTAGAGAGTGAAGAGCCTTGGCACCTTCCAATGCAAGGGATATCCCGCCATCATTTAATCGGGGCGAGAATAGGTGGCGATCGTCCACCAACACGTTCACTGGCCTCCCTGTCTTTGAACGTCTGACGTTCATCCCGGCTGTTATTTGGCACCCGTCAGAAGGTTTCACCCCACAAAGGACTGCGAGCCTGTCAACCGTAGAACACCTATCCAACCATTCTCTAATCTCGTTCTTCATCATGACATCCGAATCAGATGCCATTCTATATTCTAGAGGGGTTTTATCCAAGCCCAAGCGATCTAATCGGATGTAAGATTCTGTTAAGTTGAAATCGTCCGCTATGGAATCCTCGCTGCCCTCGATGCGGCACCATGGCGATAGGTCTTCCAAAGAGTAAGGTATTATTCCAAGAGGCGTGTTTACGAATATTACAGTCTTTGGCTCATCTTGAAGAATCTCTGCTACTACACTCCCATATGCAGTTCTCCACGGGGGATGACTTCCATGCAATATTACAACACTCGATGGCGGCCCAGTCGACCCGTCCCACCATGAGCCTGGCAATCTCCACCTCTTTTCCAGTAACGCACCCGCGTGTATGATGTGTGGTCTTTTGGAGACGTCTTCGCTAAATGGTTCAGAGGAAGGTCGAACTGGATCAGTTGAGAAAATAATTGATTCCATCCGGCGTCTTGACGGTAATTCTGAGTCTTCTTTGATGGTCCCGATTATCTGCTTAAACGCCTTTCTGAGATGTGGGGATGCATGACTTCTACGTTCAGCGAGATTCCATATTGACCCGTTCCTTATGGCCTCCCTGCAGCGGGACAGTTCCCTCTGCGTGACCTCAAGATTATGTCTAGCAAGTAGTGCTGTTCTGGATTTTTTATCCATCTCCCTGACCTCCTTTGGCGTGTAATCTTCAAGATGTCTTGACGAAACAGGCCACTCAACAGCGGAATCTATCCTGTGAGTCCCCTCCTCGGAGAGTATCCTCCCATCTTTGGCGAAGAGTGCATATGCTGCTGAATCGAAGAGATCTGCGCCGAGGGCGATGCAAAGCGGGAATAGCATGGGATGTCCACAGCCAAAGATGTGCACTGGGCGATCTGAAGGCAATGCTGACATGGAAGAAAGTATTACCGAGAATAGGTCTGAATACCTCTGTGCCTCCATTAGTGGGACAATGCCTCCTATCGGATGGATCGAAAATCTCTTGCCCTCTACTTCTGAAGCAGCCATTTTGGAGGATGATTTCGCTCTCAAATCTTGATGTGTTCCTCCCTGAATAGGCCCATTTAGAAGTAATTTTTCTCCTGCCGCTGAAAGAGATGCACTGGCACGGTTCGCAGTTATGTCTACGGCGTCCTCTATCTCTTCCCTGGTCATATCAGGACGGCCGAATACGTCCAGCATGGTTCCTATGTCCACTCCAATATCTCGCTGAAATTCGACTATCTCCTCAATGCCAACCTCGATATCTCCGTAAACATATGACTGAAATGTGCCTGAGTCGGTCATAATCACTCCGGGGAAATTCAATAGTTCATGGACTCCTTCTTCCAGTGCCTGTTTGCGGAGTTTCTGATGCTTCCATATGACATACGAGTTCGTGATCAATGCTCTGAAGCCGAATTTATCCCACATTTCTCTTGGTTCGACAGTAAGTATGTTCGGATTTACAACTGGCAAAAGAGTAGGTGTAGTCAGTATTCCGTGATTGGTGTGGATTTTCCCTATTCTAGCAGCTCCGTCCCTGTGTACTATCTCGAACTTTCCGAAATCCTGAGGCCTGCAAGGAGAATTTTCCTTCATCATGCCAATTCCACCTTTTCCGGAGATGGTGCACGATTCAGGATGGTGACCGTCACGATGCCCTCATTAAGAGTCATTTTCACAAGATCGCCGGAATTTATCTCGATAGTTGGATCGGCATCAAAGTCATGGCCATAGGGTATTGCCTGTATAGAAGCAGCAGGGAGGGTAAGAGGGCAAACATCTCTGTTCAGGATTGCAGCAGGCGCCTTTCCCTCATATGAGAGGCCCATCAGCACATAGGGTGCTACAGTGGATCCCGAGCCTCGTGGGTAGACGAGTATCTTCCCGCCTATAGCGTGTCCTTGGAGAGGGTGGCCAGGCTCAGTTACAATACCTGTTTCTGGATCTACATATCCAAGATAGGTGATTGGTATATCTGTGACGAGTGCTCTAGCAGTCACCTCAAATGAATGCTGACTTGGTAATCCTGAGCCCTTCAGCGAGATTTCCCCGCTCTTCCATGTTTTAGCGGATGTCATTTCTTTTGTATGGGATTTTTCAAGCGAGGGAGGAGGGCCTGAGGATAAATCCGGATCAAATGCGTGAGCTACGCAATCACGTATTCTTGCAACACTCGTGGGCATTGAATTCAGACCACTGGTGAGATAGTGTTCAGCTTTCATGGAATTGGTAAGCAAGTAGTTGTAACGATTCCTGTTGTACGGGGTAACTTCGGGACAGGTATCCTTCAGAAGCAGCACCCCCCCTTCCTCAAGAATATCTGATGTTCCATCTGCGAGAAGTTGATCGTGTACTGTGCGTGATGTGAATAGCCATAGGCGGTGGTCGGGTATCTTTTCACCCAGCT
>JAZANC010000086.1:0-2546 GCA_036228805.1 Thermoplasmatota archaeon | reverse complement strand
ACCAGTACCAGTGGTTAGCACCAGGCCCATTGCCACTCCCTTTCCTGATTCCACCAATCCACACCACATTACCGTTGGCGATTCTAGTGACTTGTTCGTTCTCCTCCGCACTAGTGATTGATGCGAGATTCCCTCCCATTGCTCGAGCACGTTCGTCGTGCCAATGCCATCCCCCCTCCTCACGAGCAAAGACGTATTTCTGGTCAGAATTCAAGATGGGTTCACCAGATTCATCTGGTATTGAAGCGGATTCCATTCTTATTGTTCCAGCCCCTTCCCATCTTCTAGTTCCCAAAGGTGGACCGCCTGAATTCGGCGGTTCTATCCAACCACCCCTAAACCAATCATTAGTTCCGTCTTGAGAACGGTCATCCAAACTCCATGAGGGGCCTCCCCCCGAATTCGCGTCATAGAAATACAGAATACACCCTGAGTTATTTTTGAACCATGGTTTTCCATTAATTTCATTGTCTTGAATTGTATAAATTCCATTATATTCTGGTATTGAGTGCTTCGAAACTAGTATATTTTTTCCTTGAAGCATGCTTGACACGACTACCGTTTTGAATACGCAGGAATTAGAACCAGGGAGGTGGCCAAAGCACTTGCTTTCATAATATTGCTAGGGAATGGTTAGGAATAAACCCAATGTCATATTCCTGCTTAGAGTCCTTTTTCCACCACTCAGATACACCCCTATGAGTCGCCGACGTATCAGAGGGTAGGCTCAATTTGTAGCGGCGGGCACAGAAGAGTGATGGAGCTGGATTCTGAGGTTAGAATCCTCATCCTCGATATAGCCAAAGGTATACTCAACCTTGACTTCAGTTCCTTCAGTATCGGTGAAGAAATAGTTCCCCATTGCAAAGGCCCTATTTCCGTCGGTGGTCACCTTGTGATTCTCGAACCTCACGTTTGTCCAGCCTTTTATCGCAAAACCTGCATCCTCGGGGCAAGCGTTGTTCGATGCCACGAAGTAGGACAAGGCGGATTCGAAAGTAGGGCGGAACTGATCTATTGCAGCCAAGGTAGGCTTGAACATGACTGGTCCAATCTGATACGCGTACAGCGTATTGATGTGATTAGTTGCGATTCCGATGTAGTCGCCGCCATTCCTATGGGAACCAGATATCGCAACTATCCCATCGCCCCACTCTTGCTGCGCCCTTTCAACATCCTCCAAACTAACCATCTGAGCTAAACCCCCCCAACGCCGTTCAAAGCATTGAATGCAGTATTGACATGAATCGCGGTTCCCAGTGACAGAGCGTCCTCATCTACCTTGAACTTCGGGTGGTGCACGCCATATGCCTCCATCTCTGGATTGCCGACCCCTATGAAAGAAAAGCACCCGGGTATCACTTCGGTATAGTACGAGAAATCCTCCCCGCCCATTATCGGGCCCATTTCTTCGACCATGCCTTGTCCGAGGATTTCTTCCGATGCTGATTTGCTCAACTCCCAGCATTCAGCATCATTTACGGTGGGCGGGAAATCGTTGCCCGGAAACGTCACCTCAGCCTCGCACCGATTGGCAAGAGATATCGATTCGGCTAACTCCTTGACTCTGTTCTGCAATTGGGTAATGCCCTCGCTGGTCAGCGATCTTATCGTGCCTTGTAATTCCATTGTCGGGGGAATAACATTCGTCGCAGTACCCGCATTTGCCATTGTGATGCTAATTACGCCAGATTCCAAGGGATCCAACTCACGGGAGATTAGAGTTTGGAGCTCGACCACTATCTTCGAGCCGGTGACCACCGGATCCACTGTGAGGTGGGGCATGGCTGCATGGCCTCCATTTCCTTTGACTAAAATCTTGATTGATGAAGTGGCTGCCAATAGGGTGCCTTCTCTGGATGCGAGGGATCCCACGGGTAGTTGGTCGGTGACGTGCAATCCGAAGATTTGTTTCACCTCGGGGTCTTCCAAAACCCCCTGCTCCCTCATCATCTTACCACCTGCTCCCCCTTCTTCTGCGGGTTGGAATATCAGCTTGACTGTGCCTTCTATTGCTTGTTCGTTTTGTTTCAGGACTTTTGCTGCCCCAAGAAGCATTGCAGTGTGGCAATCATGGCCGCAGGCATGCATTTTTCCATCAATTTCACTTCTAAAATCCACATCTGCTTCTTCGTGGATGGGTAAGGCGTCCATATCCGCCCTGAGTGCGATACATGGGTCACCGCCATTCCCGATGAGACCGACAACTCCTGTTATCGCTATGTCCTTTTCATATGGAATGTCCAACTCTTTCAATGTACTTTGAACTAGCCTGCTGGTTTCGAATTCCTCGTACATCAACTCGGGATGGCGATGGATTGTCCTTCTCTTTTCTACTATCCATTGATGGATGTCTTTCGATTGCGAGAGTATCTCGCTGATTTGCATGTGTCACAAGGTGGCGTACTAATATTAGAATTCTGCCGGCCGAATTTAGAACCATAATTTCTGGTTGGCCTCGTAGGTATCGTAGAATTTTTGATCGCTCGTTGTGAGATAGATTACAGCTTCTGAGAGTGCGATTATTGCAGATGCGAAAAGCGGGA
>JAZANC010000085.1:0-4793 GCA_036228805.1 Thermoplasmatota archaeon | reverse complement strand
GTCTGTAGTAACTGTACAAGACGAGCAGCAGAGCAAGTGGGCCTGCAACTGCATCCTGTATGCTGGCATCTGTGATGGCTCTTCGGGCTTCATCGCCTGCTGATGCATATCCGACATAATTCTGAATCGCTGCAGCCAGCAGAGCGAAAATTCCCGGGTGGATAATGGCCCACTTACCGCTGGCTCCATCCAAGACGGTCAGGATTGTCCATAGGAAATACACCAGAAAGAGGCTGCCACTAACAGCCACGGTCACATTGGAAGGCGCGCCTAGGCCGTGTGCAAGAGCCCCGGGCTCTACGAGATCGCTGACTGATTCTGGGCTCAGTAGAGCTCGGAAGCAGTAGTAGCCGCCCATCAGCGCTACAAGAGATAGCGAGATCAGCGCGGGCATGTCCTTGATATTCTGCCCCGGGGAGAAATCTGAGAGTCCGTCATCCACCTCATCTTCGCCCTTCAACAAGAAGTAAGCCGCCGTGTAAGCAACCAGAAGAATGGGTGTAACATACTTTGGAGTCTCCGAAGAGTCTAGGTCGTCGCCCCAGTATAGCCAGAGTACGGCCGACATTGTAGCAAGGCCCATAATGACGGGGATCATTGTACTCCACTTACCCTTAGCACCCTCATTCAGAATGATGCCAGTGGAGATGAAGATGCCAAACATGAGGACGCCGTTGAAAGCGGTCTCAGGTCCACCATTGCCCCATGAGTTCATTCCCTCGGATGTGTCATTGGAAAGAATCGTGAAACAATCGGCACCGCCGGTCACATAGCAGTCAGCGAAGAACATGAAATTCAGTGCGTAGATCAGGGATACAATCGCGGTGAAAGACAACAGTACGGCGGCAGGCGTGGATTTAACTCTAAGAAATCCCATACAAAGATTAATGACTGACGGTTTAAAACTGTATAGCATATTTTGGAGATTGATTCTTTTGGATTGAATGGTTCAATTGTCTAGTCGCGCATACGTCGCCTGGGCAACTGCAACTTTACGACCTGTAGTATCAATTAGATCCGCTTCTGCTACACATAGGCGTTTTCCGGATCTTATCACTCTAGCATTGCATATTGCATCTGTCAAACAGGGCCTCAAGAACCTGATATTAAAGTCGGTAGTGGCTACTTTCTCATTCGCCCCTATCTCTGTTAGTATTGCCCAGCAGGTTACTGAATCTGCTATTGTGGCCAGGATTCCGCCATGCATTGTCTGGTATATTCCGTCCCATTCAACTCTTCTCGGGACTCTTGCATCGCATTCTCCCCGATCTAATCGCAATATCTCAAGATTCAGGGTGTGCATCATCGGCACCGAGTTGACTCTGGCCATCATCGCATCGACTTCTTCCTTACTCAGTGTATCTGTTTCCACCATGGTACGTTCCCTCGTCCTATTCCGTCCCATCTTCCTCTGGGCTCCAATGCATCTCATAATGCATTCCAATATGCTCAATCTCGAAAAGTTCGGATTTAATCTTGAAACCTTTGCGTTGGTACATTGTGACGGCCTTTATTCTAGCATTGCACCATATTCCTGTATTCAATTTAGCAGCATAATTCTGTAGCATGCCGACAATACTGGAGCCGATGCCTCTGTTCCTGTAGCTCGAATCGACGGCCATTCCCCTTATCCTTAGGTTGGCTTCATCCTTAGGATCGTATTGTAATGTCGCACAGCCGACCATTTTCCTACCATCGAACGCCCCAATGAATTTCGTTCTCACATCCTCATCTATACCAGGATACCTTGCAGTCTCACGAGGCATGCCCTCCCTGAGAACTCTAAATCTGAGGTCAAGGTGGTCGGCATCGGGTTTTCCGACCCACTTGTAATCCACACTCATGCTTCGTCATTCGGACTCGTTCATATCAGACATCCGGGTAACTGCTTTGGTCAATGCAACTGTTTCTCGTCCTTCGCCAACGGTGTTAAGGAGGAGCCAACCAATGTTCAGCAATGCAGTGGCCAGCACAAGACCGCATGCGGATCCGATCACTATATCTCCGCCAGCGGCGGTCAAACCGGCGGCTAGGCTGACGGCCATAACTAGGACAAACCAGACCCGGGATGCCTCACTAGGCGTCTTGCGGCCTTTGTGGTCGTGAAGAGGGGCCAGTAGGTCGCGCACGTGCATGTCTAGGTGTGTACCCGTATGAATGCCCGTTAGGCGCCGGTAACCCGTGGAATCATGAGGTAGCCCTGTAATCGAGGGTCATGGAGGAGGGTGTCGGCTGGGTCGGCCCGGGAATTTTCGGGTTGGTTATCATGGTTGATGTGCTTGTCATCGGATGGGCTCCCGAAGGACCTTGGAATGATGATTCGTTCTCTCTCGGGGTTCTGGGGATGATTGGTGTTTCTGCGCTCTATCTCAGTTGGTATCGTTGGAAATTCAAGCAGAAGGGGGTTGTTCCATGGTTGAGACTTTGGAAGGACGTTCGGGGTAGTGGCACGAAAGTGGCGATTGTTGGGGTCGTGGTGATGCTTGCCACGTGGTCCCTGTATGCCTCTAGCCCCTTTCCGCCCGCAGGAGGCCTGATATTGAATCTGATAGGTGCGCTGATGATCTTGCAAGGGACATATGCAATACTGAGCTCAGGGTATCTTAGCGACTCCTGATCATCTAGCACCTGGCTTCCAGAATTGAAGTGGTTCTGGGTTTCTTCCTTCCATTGCTCTGTAAGCCAGATGATCTGCACGTTCATTCCAACGGTGTCCTCTGTGTGCCCTGACATGCTCGATGGAAAGAGGCCTGACAGATTCGCATTCAATCCATAACTCCCTCACTCTATGCGCGATTTCTTTGTTGGTCTTGGGCTTCCACGCCCCCGTCGCTAAGTTGGATGCGTATGATGAGTCTGATCTTATCCTTGCGGGGCTCTCTTCTCCGTTTATCAGTAGCCATCTGAGTGCATGGGCAATCGCAGAGAGTTCGGCGGTATTGTTGGATCCGACAGAGGCGCCGATGTACCCTGCTATGTCTGGGTCAGTGATAACTCTCCCACTAATCTCTTCCATCACTTCGCCCTGACCACGTCCAGTGCCGGAATCTCCGGATACTATGCAGACGCCCCAACCCGCTATCGTATCCTTCGTTACATTCCTGTTATCTCCGCATGATCCATCCACATACAGGTGGATTAGAGACATGCATCAATCACCGATAAGAGATCTATATTCCTGAGCATCTAAGAGTTTGGAGGGTTCTTCAGATTCTAACCTGATTTTACATATCCAACCATTGCCATATGGGTCTTCATTTATGGCCTCAGGGGTTGTTTCGAGTTCTTCGTTTACTTCAACTACTTCTCCTGAAATTGGAGCATATATTTCAGATACGGATTTCACCGATTCAACGCTTGCAAAAGCCTCCATAGATCTGACCTGGTCGCCGACCATCGGCAATTCAACCCAGACAACGTCCGTCAGGGCATCTTGCGCATAATCAGTGATTCCAATCGTGGCCACGCCATCAGAGACCCTCATCCATTCATGCTCTTCGGTGTAGCTCAGATCCTCCGGGATAGAAGACATCGAACCCCTACGGAAGCCGAAGGGGAGTCAAGTTTTCGCTTATTCATTCAGATTCTTCTGTTCCAAGGCCGACCTCTAACTTTGCCCATGCGTCTGACATTCTTCCAATGTCATCAGAATCCATCCTCTCACCTTCTAGGCGGTTCCACATATCTAATTCAGACTCATTCGAGAACAATGAATGTAGTTGTTTCTGTAATGGAACAGGCTTTGTGGTCCTCAGTGCCCAGTAGGCATAAATCGAAAGGATGGCAATGAAGAGGAGGGCGGTTACAACCAACATATCAGAGGTACAATCTGATTCGCAATGAACAGTCGATAGAAAGCCGCTTCGCAAGCTAAGTGCGATTATGAGGAGGAGTGATGCAGAGAAGCCGAGAAGAACGCGAGAGGCTCTATCCGCGGGTGTGTCCATATGGCTATCGGAACGGATGATGGGTTCTCAAGCAATAAGGTCAGTAGGTCTCACGGACCAACTTATGCACCTTGTACGGCAAAAGTGCACGATTGACGGGCGTGACTTCGAGAATTCTAGCATCGTCTCTTCTACGAATATCTTGGAGAAGTGGGTGTCGAGATTTCTTATGTAATGTCAGAACGGTTGGCATGTCGAATTCCAGAGCGGCGCGAACTGTTTCGACGAAGGCCTCGGATTCAACGGAGAATTTTCCAATCTCATCGATAACCAGCATCTCGCATGACTCAACCGTTCGCTCGATCGCGGGAACAGCAACCTTGTCGAGTCCCGTGGGGTCGATTCCCATTCCAAGGATTGTGTGCCTAGAGTCGATGTCCTTGTGCGCTATGACTGCTCTGTCTCCAGTGATTATGTCGACGCACTCGAAACCAACTCTGACTCCATCATCAAGAATAGGCTCTGTTCTCATACCTCCGATGATCGGACGGTCCTGAGAGCGTTCGTTCCGGGTTCTTCGTTCCTCGGTTCTCTCGCTAATCATCATCTCAACGACTTTCTCTAGAACGGCGGACTTGCCTGATTTTGGCAATCCGGTGATACCTATTTTTGGATGAATTCCCATTTATTGAATCTCCTCACAACTCGGCTACGCTGAACGGCATGTCTTCAATTAGAGAGGATATAGGAATTAACATCTTTCATCAACTCCGATATTACAAATTTGAGAATCTGCTCCATATACTCAATTTTTCGAGGGGTTCAACGGACATCGTTGATTGTGAATTTTCCGAATGCGAATTCGATTAATTGTTCATTCTGAATGAGGTGCGCGAAAGCCTCGTC
>JAZANC010000084.1:0-6264 GCA_036228805.1 Thermoplasmatota archaeon | reverse complement strand
GCCAAGCCGCCCCAAACCACGCCAGCGATGAATGTGAACATGAGGACTGACAATATTGCTGATCCGAATCCTGCCCTGTAGGGCATTGTGAGCTCGTAATAGTTACCTCCGTCCTCGATAGTCGGGTATGTGAATGGGAATGCGCCATTGGTGGTCCCAAGCTGTGCGCGATACTGGAGTTTCCCAACAGACGTATCGGGTATCGGAACGGTACTTGTCAGGACTGTGCCATTTGTGCCGTCCTTCAACTGGCAATTGTCTCCCGAGGCTGTGAAGGGTGCTTTCTCCCACGGCACTAGTCTCCATTCCGTCGGGCCGTAATCGTCTTGCTGGCGATTCGGCTCGACGAAACGCCATGACAAATACGACCTGTCTTCCTGGGTGGAGAATGGGAAGTATGGGTCAAGGCACAGGTCGATATGTATGTCCCCCTTCTCAGGGACATTCACCTCGGACGGGGTTTGTATCCAATGCCTGGCACTCATATTCTCTAACCCATGTACGGCCCTGAAACGTGGGTCATCCGCGATTTCGACCATGTAGAATGGAACGCCGAGGTTTCGAACTGCGATGTGGTCTATATCATCCGGATTTTCATGGAAGTTGTTGCCTATCTCCATCGTGTAACAGTAAGAATTGTGAACGCCATAGTGCCAATCACAAAAGTCTCCCGATGTTGGGTAGAGATCTGAGGATTGCATATTTTCATACAGCGTCATTTGAGCCATCTGGTCCCCGTGATAGACCAGATATTCATGATCTGGGGACTCGCAATCCGTACAGTGTCCCCATGGATACAAGACGAGTTCGGAGAATGAATGCCACGTTAGCGTGGCCTTGAAATCGGATGCTCCGTCGGTGTTATCATCATTCATCTCAGTCATGTCTTGAATGAATTTGGTCTCCGGTTCGCTGTTACCTCCGAGCCAGTCTTCGTCGACCAGGCCATCGGCATCATCGTCCTTGCCGTCGACGTGGTCCTCATTTAGACGAAGGTCTCCATCTTGGTCCACAGTATCTACGGGGCCATTGTACACGTCATTGTTCACACCCGCATAGCAGGCACCTGGCACCAGTGGTCCCGTGGCACCCAAGGGCGCGCCCCATTCAAACTGATAATTCCTGTTCAGATCTACTCCATCACAGCCCTCGTCGACGGCTTCATCGAGATCTGGGATGGGCGTAACTCCGGTTACAGTGTTATCTCTGAGGTTCTTTCTCCAACCACTCCTCGGACACTCCTCGTAGGCATTCGCAGTTGTCGCGCCGCCGCAGTTATTCGCAAGCCATTCCGTTTGATCATAGATTAGTCCATCGGTGTTCAATATTGGTATGAGGTAAATCTCCCTCGTATCAACGAGGTCGGTGATATATTGCTCGGAGAAATCTTCATCCACGCCTAGGTCGCCAGGCCCGCATGAAACGCCGTCACCGTTCGAGTCCTGAGAAGAAGCATTGAGGCTCAGACAGTCTCCGTCGTCATCGATTCCATTCCATGAGTCTTCGTCGATTAGGCCGTCACCGTCATTGTCTATTCCTGCTTGGCCGTAATAGTATGCAACGGTTTCCAAGAACATCATCGGAACCTCATATGACATCCACTCCCTTGCGTGGTGATTGCCCACCAGCATTACATCGGGACGGTCGGGGTAATTTCCGGCATCCCCATTGAATGGGTTGTAGTCGCCGTTTTCCACGCCTGCGGTGATCTTCACCCATGGGCTTGGATTGTTGTAGAACCATCCCTTGTAGTCGTCCAGAGAGGTTTCTTGGCCACGGTCGTTCAGACCTCCAAAGAGACCCTCATGGAATGATATGATATCGGGATTCGTATCCGCTAAGTACTGCATTCTGGCCTTCGTCGACTCATAATCATGATACTCTTGGAACTGAACTTGCTGGTTGCCGCCCCATGGGAAAATGCCGTTGGCGTACTCGTAGGACCATATGTCAGTCGGCTGAAGGCCGGTTTGGGCTTCCTGTGCGATTGCAACTGGTGCGATGGCGGCCGGAGCCACGACGGAGAGGAAGAATGGCAACAGAAGGCATGTTAGACGAGTTCTCAGACCTCTAGCGGGGTTCGGGCGGGTTGCCCTCTTCGTCTCCTCCATAGGCGCACGTGAGGGGGCACATCCTTCAATCCCTCGGAGAAGTGTGGTTCCTTACCAAGTACTGGGGGGCGTTTATCAGGCCCCCCATTAGGGGACCCCACATGAGTGAGGCAGTTCCGGGTGGCGGGCCATTCTCCGACTTCGGGTTAGAGGCGGACATCATGGGGTTCTCGGCAGGGACTCTAGCATGCATAGCAATCATTGGAATTCTGTCACTCTTACTTGGGCGATTTGTAAGAAAGATAGTACTTCCCAAGATCATGGAAAAAATGTTTGATCGAGAAAAAGTGGATGACATGCTGGGAGTAAGAGGGGCTCGAGCTCTTTCCTTGGCGATAGCATTGGTTTTCTTCGTCGAGTTCATTGAAATTCTAGACAACATAGTTGAACCAGTATGGGACGAGAATTGGGTAGACTGGGCCCTATCATCAATTGTTTCACTCTACGTACTCGTGTTCCTATTCGCCGCTTACGGGCTGGTTGGTTCCATAGGGGATATGCTATCCCATGATGACAACAGCAGTGCATCTCAGAAATCCCTGGCAAGCATAGGTGAATCACTGGCCAGAATGGGAGTATTTGTCCTAGGTGCCTTCGTAGTGGCTGGTGTCGCTGGTTTCGATCTGAATGGGATCATCGCGGGTCTCGGAATCACCGGTCTTGCGCTTGCCCTGGCGGCCAAAGACTCGGTGTCCAACATGTTCGGTGCTCTGTCGATCATAATAGACAGGCCTTTCAATCTCGGTGATTGGATAAAAGTGGATGGCATAGAAGGGGAGGTCGTTGACATAGGAATGCGTATGACGGTACTGAGAACCGGTCTCGATACAATCATCACCGTTCCAAATGCCAACCTAGTAAATTCGCCAATAGAGAATTTCTCGCAACGTCGTTTTAGAAGGGTTGTGATGCCGTTTGAATTCGAGGTTTCCAGTGAATCTGGGGCCCTGCAGAGTTTCTGCGAGAAAATGTCAGAAATGCTGAATGCCGATGAGCGGACGGTCAACGAACAATCCTCATGGGTGAAGATACTCTCCATGGGTTCATCAAGTATCATAGTGCAAGCGAATTTCTACACCCAACAGTCTTCCGATGTACAGAGGGCAATGAGCGAAGACGCTCTAGTAGAGGCTAAGAAATTCGCAGACACTCTCGGTCTTGAGTTCCACGAGCCACGCCTAAGGCGTTCTTGAGGTGTCAGAATGGGATTGTTGGTCCTTATTCGTCATGGTCAATCCCTTTGGAATGCTCAGAACAGATTCACAGGATGGGTGGATATCGAGCTTTCTGAGAAGGGGAGGAATGAAGCGAAGAGAGCTGGTGAGAAACTCTGTGAAATCGAATTCGATACTGTCTATGCTAGTGGACTTGTCAGGGCCCAGCACACTGCCCAGATAATACTGGACATCAATCATTCATGGAGTGGTGAAATAACATATGACTCGCGATTAAATGAGCGTAATTATGGGGATCTTCAAGGCAGGAATAAGCAAGAGTGCCGGGAAGAGTTTGGGGTCGAGCAAGTCAAGATATGGAGAAGGAGTTTCGAAGGCGTCCCCCCTGGTGGTGAGAGTCTTCGAATGACCTCAGAGCGGACATTGCCCTGTTTGTTCGAAGAGATTGTTCCTAATCTTAAATCCGGCCTGACTGTTCTCGTCGCAGCACATGGAAACTCGCTTCGTTCGATTGTGATGGAAATAGAAGGCCTTGGGCCTGATGAGATAGTGAGAAGAGAGATTCCAACTGGTGTGCCTATGGCCTACAAATACAAATCTGGTGCATGGCACCCTACGCAGATCACCTGAATGCCTTCTCCGGATTTGGAGCCACATACCTGTACAGCCCATTCATCATAATGTAAACAGAGACGCCTGCTGCAGCTGCAAAGAAAGACGCTTGAGTCGGCTCCAACATGGATGCGATAATGCCCAGAAATGCAGAAGAAGCGCCTACAAGGGAGCCGGCAGAAAATATTCGTATAGTGAATAATTTCCTCTGGATGGGAGCGACTTTGCTAAGGATGTAATCCGTTCTTGGAGGAATTGGCGATGAGTTCTCAGTGGTGTCGAATTTCGAAGAAAGCGCCTGCTCATATTCCCATATCGACACCCCCCCTCCGATAATCTGTAGAGCTCTATGGGGATTCACACCACCAGTTCTTCGGCGGCCCGGGTATTTGGACCACCCTCTTATTGCAGCGAGCCTTAGATTCTCGAAGTCTTCATGCTCAACATTCCCATGTGCTATTTCACCAATGTTGTACAGCAAGGCCGCTAAATCCCTCAAAGCCGGCCACTCAATGCCCCTTGACCTCGAGGCAGCGTCAGATGGGCCACACATTGGCGGGCGCAATCGCATCAAACCCTCGTATGACTCTGAAAAACGATCTAGAGACATCTTGCCCAAAGAAAGCATGGCAGGCATTCCCGGTTTGAAAGGGGCTCTCCACAATGTTCTACTCTTAGTGGCCTCTTCTAACCTCGTAATTGATGAATTCCAGGTACGAGAGTCGGATGGCCCTGTCCATTGATTGGATAGGTCCTCTTGGGCAGATGCCAATGCTCTGCCACACCTTTCTAGGAGTTTAATTGCCGAATCCATATCTCTAGACCCGATATGCTGCAAAAAAACCTCCTCTGCATCTGGTGAACTAGGTTCATGCTTCCACAGGAGGATGAAGTCCAATCCCTCGATAGTTAGCCCCCCCACTGGCCAGTCAACTCGGCTGTTTCCCGACCTCATCCTAGCCCGCATTCCGGAAACAGGCCACTTGGAAAACTCAGCTCGATATGACCCGCTTCTGGTTTCAATCGTGATCTTCTGGCCTTGACCATCCAAGAAAATCGGTTCCATCGGAACGTCTCCCCAAGCATCGAAGAATTGAGTGGCTTCCACCCACTCTTCGATCGATGAAGGGGCATTATCAAGGGTAATTTTGTGTATTTTTGAGCCCAATATTTCGATCATTTCGAAGGGTGCCCGAGAATCGGTCTCTGCAGCGGGATCACCGGACTCCATAACGATAGGATTGGGTATACAGGTATCAGACGAACGGTCAGAACATTGAACGTGGAGGCTCGGCCAGATGATATTGTGGTCGGCCAGCCTTCGGAATTGCCCTTAGCCGTGGACTTGGATGGGACTCTCATTCTCACAGACATGAGTTGGGTCTCTATTCGCAGAGTTTTGCTTCCTAGGCCGTGGAGGATTCTCAGATTTATTTGGCTTGAAATTACAGGGCAGAGAGCGCTTTGGAAGCAGCGTCTAGGAAAATTGCTGAAGTTTGATCCTGCAGAGTTAGAGTTTCATCCCTCATTCATGGAATGGGTAACGGGCGAATATGCGCGTGGAAGAGAGCTGTATCTTGTGACCGCGTCTGATAGGCTGATTGCAGAGGCCATCGCTGCGCATCTCGGCATATTCAATGACGTGATGGCTTCAGATGGCGATATCAACCTCAGAGGCGCCAATAAGGCCGAGGCTCTTACCGCGAGATTCGGAAAGAGTCGATTTGGCTATGCTGGGAACAGCCACATCGATATCCCGGTTTGGGAAGCTGCAGGGCAGGTGATTGTCGTTAATCCGGAGAGGGGACTGGTAGACTTGGTCGGCGATTCTGCGGACATTATCTTCACATGAGGTGCATTCATGGCAAATCGAAGAAGGTGGCTCGGTCGATCAATAGACAGGTCTGCAAAATGGCTACTCAAATTCAGAATCTTCAGAATCCCGGGGAAATGGATCGTTAATTCTCGGCTCGCGTGGAGTCTTGTCAGCAGGATTGAACGTATAAGGGGAGTAAGAGCGCGCTCTAGACTCCGCAACCTTGATTCTTCTGAACTGCCTCAGCACATCTCAATTATCATGGATGGGAATAGAAGGTTTGCATGGGCTCGTTCCATGGAATCTGGACAGGGCCACTCAGCCGGCAAAGAACGATTGAAAGAGGTTATGAAATGGGTCTTAGATCTTGACATACCCTATCTCACGGTCTATGCCCTGTCCAGCGAAAATCTCACTAACAGGACCGAAGAAGAAATTGAAATCTTATTCGACCTGTATGTCCAAGGCCTGAATGAGATTTCAGTCGATCCTCTTATCCATGAAAATGGAGTTCGCGTCAATGCCGTAGGGCGTCTCAACATGCTTCCAG
>JAZANC010000083.1:0-2924 GCA_036228805.1 Thermoplasmatota archaeon | reverse complement strand
GAGCGAAGAATCCGACGAAGAGGAACCAGCAGTCGTCTTGAACGATGAGTCAGGAGTAGAAGATGAGGAGTCCCCCTCCAGGATGATTGACACTCCATTCAACCTGTTCAGCGATGACTAGGAAAGGAATTATTTCGAGACACAGGCTTTCTTGAACTATACAGACGGCGTTACTCGAGATGCATCCTTCGTAGTAGGGCTCGTAAAAGGAAGACCCCTAGCGGCAGGGTCAGCAATTTTATGAAAAGATCAGTCATGAAAAAATCTGTACTGAACATAGTGGGAAATTCCGATGTGTTGAAACCAATGAGGGATAGCACTCCGTTCGAGATCAGGCCAACAATTGGAAGTCCTATTATCACGAAAATAACGACCACATTGTTTTCCCACCAGGGTATCTCATTGCCTCCTTCAGTCACGCACTTAATTTGCCAACGCCAAGGATAGTTATTCCTACGTCATGAGGGTGCCCTCTGACTCAAAGATAGATAGTGTCATACGCTATTTGGGACTGGTTTCTAACAATGGGTGATAGAATCAATATTTCTTCGGGTGCTCCTTGGGAGCCTATTGCCGGATACTCCCGTGCAGTGAGAGTGGGCCAATTCATAGAGGTCGCTGGAACTACTGCTGTGGATTCGCAGGGGAATTTCTTCGGCGAAGGGGATGTAGCGGCCCAAACCCAGTATGTCCTCGAGAAAATCCAGCTTGCTATAGAACAGGCGGGAGGCACCATGTCTGATGTTGTCCGTACTCGGATTTATGTTACCGATAGGGAGTACATGATGGATGTTGCAGAGGTGCATGGTAAATTCTTCGGTGAAATAAGACCGGCCTCTACAGGCGTAGAGGTTGGCGCACTGGTAGATGATAGGTTGCTGGTTGAGATAGAGGCAAGTGCGATAGTTAGCTCGGAATAATGCGGTACGAAAACCTAGCCTGTGATTGGGACTATCTGACCATCGCCTGGCTCATCCTACCATCAGGGCCCGTGACTACGTCGCCAACAGGCCGCCACCCGAGTCTGACAGCGTCCTTTACCTTAGCATCCAACGCGTCCACCAGCTCGTCACTGTCTTCTAACACCCCTTGGTTCCCGTCTATGCGAGTTCCCACAGTTACCATCTTGTAATCCATCAGTATCCCCACACGCTATCGGTTGAAGGAGTCATCGCATCAGAGGGTAGCGTTAATCCTGCCCATATCAGAGAGGGAACCAAGTGTAATGGCAGGATTCACGCCGAGGATAACGACGAGCTTCAGAGATTATTTTCACAGGCATTCCCATTGTCATCTGAATTGGTCCCATCGGGACAGATTGTGTAGTTCCAAAATACACCATTCAGATTGGCCCCCCTTAGGTCTGCACCAGTAAGGTTGGCACCATTCATGGTAGCATTTTCCAGATCGGCAAAGCTCAGGTCGGCAGAAAACAGGATTGTATCGCTCAGGTCGGCACCAGTCAGCGTGGAATAGGTCAGGTTGGCGCCACTCAGGTCGGCAGAATTCAGATTGGCGCCAGTCAGGATCGCATAGTGTAGATGGGCATGTATCATGTCGGCATCGCTAAGATCGGCATCATGCAGGTTGGCACCTGGCAGGTAAGAACCATTCAGGTTGGAACCAGTCAGGTCGGCACCGGACAGCCAGGCAACGTAGAGGCCAGACTGTCTGAGATCGGCGCCAGCCAGGTCGGCACCGGACAGCCAGGTATGACTCAGGTCGGCATATCTCAGGATGGTTCCTTGAAGCATGGTGTAATTCAGGTTAGCAGCTTTCAGATTGGCGCCAGTCAGGTTCAGATTCGACATATTGGCATAACTTAGGTCTGCAAAGCGCAGGTCAGCACCGACCCCTACACGAGTCTCGACTTGCTCGATGTAAACCTCCGACACCTCGGCAGAGGATATCGTCACAGGGACGATTGGTCTGTTGTTATTTGTCTCCGTTCCCGATAATGTCGTAACGTGGTCGCATCCTCCGACCACGTCTCCGAAAACAGTGTGAACCCCGTCAAGCCAATGAAGATGCGATACGTCGCCTGGAACCAAGAAGAATTGGGATCCGCCTGTGTTCGGACCTGCGTGGGCCATTGATATGGTGCAAGAGAAGTGACTCAATCCACTTTCGACTTCGTCCGGAACCGTGTAATCCGTCTCTGGGCATTCTCCGATCGGAATAGAAACCCCATTGCACCATCCATACCAATTCGCGGCGAATCCCCCAGAGCCATCGCCATTCTCGAAATCCCCTCCTTGAATCATGAAGTCGTCGATAATCCGGTGGAAGTCTACGCCATCGTAGTTCCCCTGCAAGATATGGCTTCGGAAATTGTCAGCGTGGTTTGGGGCTGCAGTATGATTCAGCCTCAGCAGTATCTCGTAATTCTCTTCACCGTGTGAAACATCGAGTCTGGCATCACTGTACATTACCTTAGCCATGACAATGATCGCGTCTCCATTTTCGTCTTCTTCTGTCGCTTCATCGACTTCGCCAGTGCAACCCGATATCGAGGAGGAGAGGAGAATGATGGGCAGCAGGAAGGTGCTCTTCTTCATGTCACTGCGACGATAGGGTGGGAGATAAATTGACGCCATCATCATGGGTCTGAAGGTAGAACCAATAATGACGGGCTTTGCCATTCATTCTACCAATTCTAACGACGAATGCACCCTCGTCGTGTGGCTCGATTCAGAATCCGCCTCCGCCACCGCAGCCACCGCCGCCGCAGCCACCGCCGCCGCAGCCACCGCCACCGCCACCGTCGCTTCCGCCACCGCTGTGGCTCCTCTCAGTCTCGTAGATCTCGTTGCCGTGCTCGTCGAAGCCAGCGCTTTTGACCAAGTAGCGTGAGGAGACGAAGGCCCCAGCCAATGAGGCAGGGACAACCATGTTGTGAGTGTCCGCAACCCTGAGCTTCGGGG
>JAZANC010000082.1:0-3355 GCA_036228805.1 Thermoplasmatota archaeon | reverse complement strand
GAGGTCTTAGCCATCGAGATGGTGCATGACTCGTGCAGGAGGCCGTTATCCGCCTCATCGGGGAGTGTGTAGCTGGTAGGTGAGCAATCCTGCGAGGAGGCTGCCTGCTGTCCGTTGCAGTACCCGTAGAATCCAGAAGCATAACCCCCGGTTCCATCAGAATTTTGGAAATCGCCGCCCTGGATCATGAAATTATCAATCACCCTGTGAAATGAAGTTCCGTCATACATCCCATTGCTAACATGCTCTATGAAACTGGCAACATGATTAGGGGCATCGTCAGGATAAAGCTGAATCTCGATATCATCCGTAACTTTCTGGGCCCCCTGGTATGGATAATAGCTGACGGTCATGATGACGGAGTCTCCCTCGGCGGCTGGGTTCGAATCTGCTTCGCCGAAGCTGTCAATGATCTCCCTGCCTTGTCCGAATATTGCTAAGAGGATTATTCCAGAAACGAACATCGCCAGGAGTCCGAATGGAGTCGGCTCACCGTTAGCGAATAAGGAAAATCCACGTCCCACGTATATTCCTGACTCATCCATCATCGACATCAGGCTATTCAATTGCCTTCTTGTCTCCTTATTTCCAGTGTCGATCTTCTGTGCTCTTTCGAGGTTCTTCCTAGCATCTTTCCATGCTTGACGTCGTATGGAATCGTCTGCCTGACCCCTTGACATATGTATCATGCCTGCTGTTCTGATGAGCATCACCTGATCGCCTTTTTTCAACTCGTCATCCCATGCATCTCTCAGGATATTCAGAGCTAGATCGTAGTCTCCATCTTCTGATGCTGTATTCGCTTTACTAACTGCGTCCTTGACCTTGGAGGAGGCTGGCATGGGCTTGGCGAGAGGGTGTTTGCTGAAAACCTGACGGGTCAATCGGTGGACAGATTTTGATGTATCTGGAAGGTGCATACAAGGTTTGAACATTTGACAGATTTAACGCGAATGTCTAAGTTCGTTACCCATCAGCGAGGGCCGCTCGTATGCTGTGCGTGCGATTGCAAAGGTGTGTATTCCGGACATGGGCGCTACAGTAAATGACTTCGTAATCAACGTCGCAACAGCCAATGGAACTGGTTCTCAGTCATCCAATTTGATACTGCTAAATGCATTATTCGAGATGGGTGTTCCCGTGAGTGGGAAGAATCTCTTCCCGAGCAACATCTCGGGCCTCCCGACATGGTTCATTATTCGAGCCTCCGACAATGGATATCAGGCACCTGGGGACAGGACCAATATCCAGATCCTCATGAATCCAGATACCTGGTTCAAGGACATTGAGAAGATTGAGTCTGGTACGGTCATAATTTACAATGAAAACGTGAAGATGCCTGTTGAAAGGGACGACTGCCTTGTATTTGGCCTTCCCATGACCAAACTCGCACGTGGAATCAATCCCAAAATGGCGAAGATGATTGCCAATATGTACTATGTTGGCGTAATTCAACATCTAATCGGCATAGACCAAGGCGCCCTTGAACGTGCTGTGAACAGGCAGTTTAAGGGCAAGTCATCAGCAGTCGAGGTGAATCTGAGAGCAATAGAAGAAGGACGTGCCATTGCTGCTGAAGAGATTGATTGGGAAAGCCCCCATGTAGTCGAGGCGCGAGAGAAGGACGAGGGGACCTTCCTTATTGATGGCAATGAGGCTGTGGCGCTCGGATCTATTTATGGTGGCATAAACATGCTATCTTGGTATCCAATAACACCATCCTCATCGGTGGCAGAGGGGATCATTCAATGGTTGCCCGAGTTGAGGGACACGAGCGACGGAAAGGCTACCTGCGCCGTAGTCCAAGCTGAAGATGAGCTTGCAGCTGCAGGCATGGTTCTTGGAGCGGGATGGGCAGGAGGAAGGGGCATGACCTGCACCTCAGGGCCCGGCATCTCCCTGATGTCTGAATTCATCGGTTTGGCATATTTCGCGGAGGTCCCCGGAGTCATTTGGGACGTGAACAGGGTAGGGCCTTCCACGGGACTCCCAACACGTACCCAGCAAGGCGACCTAAATCTCCTGAGAGAAGCGAGTCACGGAGATACCGAGCATATCGTCCTCATACCAGGAACTGTGGAGGAATGCTTCGAATACGGTTGGAGGGCTTTCGAATATGCTGAGCGTTATCAGACTCTCGTGTTCGGTTTCTCCGATCTTGATCTCGGGATGAATAACTGGGTATGCACCGGTTTCGAATACCCGTCAGAAGAGATCAACCGCGGCAAGGTCCTACGTACAGCAGAGCAAGTTTCCGCAATCGAAAACTATGGACGGTATAGAGACGTTGACGGTGATGGGGTGCCATACAGAACTCTGCCAGGGTCAGGGCTAGATCCTATCCTATACCGTGGGACTGGTCATGACGAAGATGGAATCTACAGCGAGGAGCCGGAAGTATACAGGAAACTGATGATGCGCTTGAAGAGGAAGATACACAATTCCAGAGCAGATCTCCCAGCACCGATACTAAGGGAGGAGGAAGAGCAGGACGTAGGCATCATCTACATGGGATCCATGGAGAACACGATTCAAGAGATTGATGATATGATTGAGAAGACCGGTTTGAAGGTCAGCCAATGTCGAATTCGTGCTATGCCCATTCACCCGGATGTCGAGGCATTCATTGAGAGGCACGAGAGAGTCATTGTTCTCGAAATCAATCGAGACGGGCAATTGTACGGGGTTCTGAGGAAAGAGCTCCCCAGCGACTTGGCCTCCAAGATATCCAGCGTTGCATACTCAGACGGTATGCCCCCGCGCGCGAGAATATACGCTGATCTGATTTTGCAGACCCTTGAAGAGGTGAAACCATGAGGCCCGTGAAACTGAATGTCATTGATCTTCCGAAAAGCGACTATACTGGAGGACCGTCCTCCCTTTGCCCTGGATGCGGTCATGATCAGATTTCAGGGGTGATAATCCAGGCCTGTTGGGAGAATGGGATCGACCCGAGTAGAATTGCGAAGATGAGCGGCATAGGCTGCTCTTCGAAAACCCCTGCCTACTTCCTCGGGAAATCGCATGGTTTCAACACCGTCCATGGCCGGATGCCCTCGGTCACAACTGGTGCGAACATGGTCAACAAGGATCTCGTGTACCTTGGGGTGTCGGGCGACGGCGACTCGGCCAGCATAGGCATCGGACAGTTCATCCACGCGATAAGGAGGAATCTGAACATGGTGTACATCATCGAGAACAACGGGGTCTACGGATTGACCAAGGGCCAGTACTCCGCGACCGTTCAGAAGGGATCTAAGAAGCGCAAGGGTGCCCCGAACGAGCAGCCTCCTATCGACATGTGCAAGCTCGCCATAAATCTGGGGTGCGGCTTCGTCGCACGTTCATTCTCAGG
>JAZANC010000081.1:0-9566 GCA_036228805.1 Thermoplasmatota archaeon | reverse complement strand
CATCCGTCCATGTAGCTGGAACCAATGGCAAGGGCTCCCTCTGCGCACATCTAGCCGCCAGAGCCGCTGCTTCCGGGAATTTGGTCGGACTGTTCACCTCCCCTCACCTGGTGAACGTCGAAGAGCGTGCTAGGATCGATGGAAGGCCGATAGATGAGAAAGAGTTCGATGAGTGCCTAGATCTTGTCAGGAAGGCAAGCGAGGAGACGCCTCCCATTGAGGTGACGTACTATGAGAAGACGTTCCTAGTCGCCCTACTTTCTTTCAAGAGAGCGGGAGTTGATAGGGCTATAATCGAGACCGGATTGGGAGGCAGACTCGATGCCACTCGATGCGTCAATGCCGATTTTTGCGCCATTACAACCATCTCGGAGGACCATCTAGATATTCTCGGCCCCACACTCGTCGACGTTGCAAGGGAGAAAGCGGGAATCTATCGTTCAGGAGTTCCACTCATGATGTTCGATCCAGACAACGAGGAGATCGAATCACAAGTACGCCGATTGACCGGTCATGACTTCCTCCTGCATAGGGACAATTCAACTGACAAACCTTGGGAAAAATGGTACAACATGGCTTCCAAGATCGGAAATCACATGGGGTGGAAAAAAGATCCAATGAATATCAGATGGCCAGGAAGGGATGGAACTGTGCATATATCCGGTAATGTCACTGTGAGGCTGAGCGCAGCGCACAACTTGGAAGGAATCAGTGACGAGGCCTCCCGCCTGGATCGGGATACTGTGATTATGATCGGATTCACACAGAAGGATGATCTAGATGGGATTCTAGCGCCTTTGATGGATGATGAGGCATCAAGAATGATCATTCATGCAGTCATCACAGAACCTGAACATGGCAGACTGCCCCCGCATTCTGCACAAGAGATTGGAGACATCTTCGGATCGGTGATAAACCACTCATTTTCGAATGATGTCCTTTCAGCATTCGAAGAGGCCTTCCAACGCGCATCTGATCAAAATGCGGAACTTCTTGTCATGGGCAGCATACATTTGGTCGGGGATGTGCTGTCCGTGCTAAATCCCCTGAAACACGATCTATCCGATGCCTTGTTGGTGCACCCTCCTCGGCAACCCTCTTGACTAAGACAGCATGAGGCAGGGGTATGAGTGAGAAGTGGGACGGACGTTTCCTAAGTCTTGCAACCCATATAGCGAACTGGAGCAAGGACCCCTCGACCAAGGTAGGATGCGTTGTGGTCGGTCCAGACAGGGAGATCAGATCGACTGGCTTCAATGGGTTTCCGCGTGGTATCGCTGACACGGACGAGAGACTATCAGACAGGGAACTCAAGTATCCGCTGATATGCCACGCTGAAGAGAATGCGATCATGCATGCAGCAAGGATCGGCCTCGCTCTCAAGGGATGTACTGCCTATGTGACTTGGCCCCCATGTACCCGATGCGCAAGGAGCCTAATTCAAGCTGGCATATCCGAAGTCGTCATCCCCGCCGGTCTTGAGATTCCAGGCCGTTGGAAGGAAGATTTCGAGCGTTCCATGGCTTTATTGCGAGAGTCTGGGGTGGCTATCAGAACCGCTCAATCATGAGATATCGGACATGATCTGATTCAATCTGCTCCCCAAAGCCCCTAGATCGCCATCATTCTCGATTTTGAAATCAGCCATAGCCGCGGTTGCAATGAGTGCTTGACCAGCATGGTCAGTGGCTTCCAACTCTCTTTCTTCCGACTCCATGAACTCCGCTTCACTGGAGGGATCGCCGGGTCTCGATCTAGCTGCCGCTCTAGCCCATCGTATTCTCGGATCGGCTACAACCTCGATCAATACGAAGTCCTCTCTCTTACGGAGGGCGTCCACCTCAGCCGGAGTGCGTATTGAATCGATGACGGCATCTCTCCCGTTGAGACGCTCAAGAAGCATTTCAGCCAGAATACCTCCGCCACCTTGCCTACGCAGTTCTCTTCCGCCCTCGATGAGATTCTCCCTGGTTGCCTCCACACCCCTTTCCGCCAACCACGTTCTAATCGAATCTGAGCATGATTCAGTGACAAATCCACGTTCAGAGAACCATTCAACCACAGTGGTCTTGCCAGACGCATTCCTTCCAGTGAGGCCAATCAGCATGTCCCCGTGGACTCGTATCAACCGGATAGCGATTGCGTCAAGACCAGTATCGTCTGGTACGAGCGTATTCGATCTCAGCGTTGTGAATCGATCTCAAAAGTTCAGTACGGGTCTTGCCGGCATGCGATCTTAGAATACGCGTGGCAGTTTCCTCCCCCACTCCTCTGGCCATGAGGCACATGATCGCCTCGAATCCGTGATTGCGCAGCAATTCGGCATTTTTCTGAACCCGACCGCGATCTTTAGGATCTCGACTGGAGACCCATCCAGACAGCATACTCTCCAATCTTTCCGGGGCACAACACCTCATCCCGCCACCACACACGGAACAATCATCCACCCCATTCTCAAGACGTCCGACACGTTTCCTCTCGATGGATGAGCAGTTGATGCATATCAGGACACATCGCTCTGAAAGGAGCCTCGTTTCGAGACGTTCGCGCAGATCCTTATCGCTCCAGGCGGGGAGTAACATGTCTCGCTCAGAACGAGGGGACTGGCCAAGGGGGCCCGGCCCTGTAACAACAACAGAAACACGACCATCCTGTATATCTGAAATTAGATCCATTGTCCCTTCTATGTCCATTCTCTCATAGAACAATTTGGACAGGGTTTCCTCAACTACTGGCGTGCCCGAATATCGCTTCATCATCCCTTCGATATTCACCCTCCTGGGGTCGACATCCTTTCTCAATACCCCGAATCTCCGAGCGACCTGTACGAATCTGGCCCTGATTGCTCTACCGTTCGGGATAGTCATCCTCAGAATCGCTTCAAGAGCAGACGGAGAGGTCCCCCTCAACCATTCTTCGATATGACCTGCATCCACTTTAGGTATCTTGAATGATATCCGGTAGGGATCAACCACAGCCATTCCTGTGGACCCCCCGAGTGCCGACCCCATCGCTTGGATGAAATGCGCCAGAGTCTCATTGATCTTGGAACCTCTACAGCAATTCAATACGATCGCGTGCTCCCTTACCTCGAGAGTTAGCTTGAGGTCGTCCGGGATGTGACCCGTGGAGTCAAGATGATCCATTACAGACTGTATGTAACCCGATGCAGCCTCATTTGAGAGAGGGTATCTATCGAAGGGTATTATGCTACCCCGCTCTTCTAAAGAACCGGTCATTTCAGCGATACTCCTTCTGAGCTGGCCCACCTCTACAGCAACTTCTCTTGGTACTGGCGGCAACTCTCCAGACCATACTGGCGCGTTGCCAATCTCCGAGATAGGAGCAACAGTAAGCTCATTTTGCTCAGGATCTGCATCGATAATCTGCCAAGTTCTGCCAGCCATGACGAATGTTCTGGGTCTCCCGCCCCCATCCTCGCTTCCATCGGAGCTAAGAGATAGAACGAATGACTCGTCCACAGTCCCCAGAACCCTCCTGCTTACAACATCACGAATTCTGTATAACGACTCATCAGGAATCATAGAGTAATGCTGGGTCCTTGTCGACATTAGCTTCCCAGCTGGCTGGAACCAGCCCTTGCAAATCTTCTTTGGAAGCCTCGGAATCATGATCTTCCTCCATTTCTCAATCTCTGCGGGTTCTGCATCGGATGATGAGGGCCTAGTGCTCGGTATCGAATCATCTTCAAGACCTGAAGAAACTGCTTCCCATATCTTCGGGCTCCAGGAAATGATGTCCGACTCTGCAGGATCATCGAATAATCTCAGAAGCCACCGATCGTCCAATAATCTCAGAGTATCAAGAGTATCTTGAAGCCCCCATTCTTGGAATATCGATGCAGAAGTCAGTACTGCATGCGCCTCCTCGATTGAGACGACACTTTCTTGCATTGCCATCTGCATAAGCTGGTTAGCAGCAACTATCGCTGGGTCAGTACGCCATTCTACGTCTGGAATCTCACCTTCCAGGGCCCTCCTGGCTATGACTGCTGATTCTGCAACATCATCATCTTCCCAAACGAGAACCTCACCCCTGCCAGTCCCTCCAACCCTGTGGTCGGACCTTCCAATTCGTTGTAGTAAGCTGTCGACGCTCCTCGGTGATTGTAGCTGATGAACAGCACGTATCGAACCAACGTCTATCCCAAGCTCGAGACTCGATGTACAGATCATGGCATCAATCCGTCCTTCTTTCAACGCGCCCTCGACTTCCTTCCTGGAATCTGCAGCGAGACTGCCATGATGGACCCCGATTTCGACCTCGGGAGCGATCTTGAGCATCCTCTGTGCAACTGTCTCCGAATTCGATCTTGAGTTTACGAAGACAAGAGCCGGCGATGACTCTTCGATAAGACGAGACAGCCTCCTCAGGGAGGATATCGCCCTCGGAGATACATTCCAAGGCACAGCCAACGCCTCATCCTCAGGCGTTGATTGCTCAACATGCACGCGTACCTCAGTAGCCCTCGGGGACGGCCCCCTGACAACAACAGCATCTTTCGAGAACCATTTTGCTACTTCCTCCGGGTTTCCTATTGTCGCCGATAGCCCTACAATTTGGACGTCCCTTCTCGCCAATGCGCGAATCCTCTCAATCCCAACGAGAAGTTGCGAACCACGCTCGGATCCGGCTAAATTGTGAACTTCGTCGATAACTATCGCACGAACCTTCGCAAGATGTTTGCGTAACCTTGAACCAAGCAGCATAATTTGAGCAGTCTCAGGGGTCGTGATCAGCATATGCGGCGGATTCTTAGATTGCCTGGCGCGTTCTGATTTACTCGTATCGCCATGCCTCAATGAAACGTCGAGCCCCAGAGGTTCGAGGAATGGACCAAGTCGCTGATCCATATCCCTGTTCAGCGCCCTTAGGGGTGTTATGTAGAGTATGGATAGAGGCTCCCAGCCATGCTCCAGGGTTCTGGAAACGAGAGGTATCACCGCAGCCTCCGTCTTCCCGCTGCCGGTGGGAGCCACTAGGAGAGCATCTTTTCCCGAGAGGAGGACTCCCTCGCCCTCTATCTGAATCGGAGTCGGATCCCAATCCAGCCCTCGAAGTAGGGCCGACACTCGGGGTTCGAGCCCGATTCCCCTGCCTCCCATGCCCAGTCGCTGGAGACTAGACAAAAAAGCCCTCTTCGTCAGACTCGAAACCCCGGAAGGCCCTAATCCCAATCGCTCTGCCCATTGACGTGGCCCGACTATCGCCGACCCAGAGGATCCGAAGATGGTGGAGGGCCAATCCTGACATACACTACCCCGTTACAGCTTACACGTCGATCTTATTTGCGGGCGCTACGGGCTGGGGCCTTCTATTCCTGATGCTGGGAGGAGCTACTGACCCAGCAACATCATCATTGGTTCCGTTCAGTTGGATGTGCCTCATCATCGGGGGAACAGGATGCTTCTTCCTGCTCCCCGAGTTTTTCGCCTACCTCTCATTGAGGGACACATTCGAAGAGATTTGTGCATTGGATTCCAGGACTGAAGTAATCAGGCGTAGGAAAGAGGCCGAGGACGCGGCAGAGGCTCTTGGAGCAGGATACAGATCTAGATTACTGAATGTTTACCGTGATCTTGAGATTAAACCGAATCGTAGATGGAGCGAACGCCCAACAAATAGCACAAAGGCAATCTCTTGGTGGTCTAATCCACGTTCCAAGATTTCAGTCATGCTCCCCCGGCTGAGCGCTCTTAACAAAGTGGAAATACACAGAGCGCTAATCTCCATCACATCCCTCTTCCTCGCGATCATAGCGTTTGAATCGTTATTCGGCGGTCTCGATGCATCTTCTCGTTCACTGAATGATATGATCATCGGGAACCCGGTACAAAGTCACCCTCCGCCGCACATCGATCCTGTCAGTGCGGTAATCGCACTCGCACTTACGATGTTATTGTGGATGACTACCCCCGCCAAGTCCATTGAAGAGGATGTGGATTAAGATGACATCTTCCATAATCAGGGAGGCAATGATATCGATCTCATTGGTCGTCATCATATTGTCCGGTCTGTGGGCCTTCACCGGATCATGGCCCCCTCTCGTAGTGGTCGAGAGCAACTCAATGATCCATTCAGAGGATGGTGAGATTGGGGCAATAGATGCTGGAGACCTCATCTTGGTTACCGCTCCAGAAAGAGCAGAACGAATCATTACATTTGCAGAGTCAATTCAGGAGGGCAATCCCCATCAAGGGTATGAAAGTCATGGCATGCCCGGCGACGTTATCATCTACAAGAAGAATGGCGGGAGCGACACTCCTGTGATTCACAGAGCCATACTCAAGGCAACTCAAAATGAATCCGGGGGATGGGATGTACCCGGCACGGACCTAAGAGGCGTGGAGGAAATATCCCTCACCCTTCAATACGAATGCTATCCCCATGGTGGAAATTTGAGGATCGATCGATGGATACCCAGCCATGAGGGTTACCTCACAACAGGAGATAATGAGAAATCGAATGGATGCAGGATAGATCAACTCAGAGCCACAGATAGAGACGCTTCTGACCAGTACATAATGAGCCAAGGACTCAAGGATGAGGATGGTAACCCCGTACTTGCTGTTAAGGACGAGTGGGTTATCGGTATTGCCTCAACTGAAATTCCATGGCTCGGGTCGATAAAGCTTCTAACGACCGGTGCGTGGCCCGCAGTACCGTCATCTAGCTGGATCAAACTTGCATTAGTGATAGGCGGAATAATCGCTGCACCGCTCATAATAGATTCATTCAGAAACAATCTAGAAGAATCTGGGCAGGATGATGGGGATCATGACCAAGGCGAGGACGAATAGACTGCTGTAACCACTCAACCTATCAGCAAGACGTTCAATCTTCAAGGGGTTCGAACCACGCATAACCTTCCTTGCTACTATATGCCCTGCATCTCTAACCATGTGACCCCCATCAAAAGGTATCAGGGGTATCAGATTCGCAACGCCGAGTAGGAAACTAATCCACATTATCCAGAATAGGAAGTCGAAGAGACCCAACATGCCAACAGTTCCGAGGATAGATGGAACCAGACCTTCCCCGGCACTCAGGAAGGCTCTTTCTTGCAGCACCATCGTCTGTCCCTGGTTTTGAATCGGAACCGCTCCAAATAACAGGGGCGACAAGGCCACCAAAACTGCGCGTTGTCCTATGGTGAGTCCGTCCTCAAATGGAAGCCCATACACTCGAGCGGCACTATCTGCCGATCTCATGCCGCTGACTCCGAGAAAACCTTCGCCATCTTCTATCCCCGCATCGTCAACGTTAGATTTGCATTCAGAATCTTCCCCGCACAATTCGTAATAGTAGGCTTTCTTGTCTGTGAGTGTCGCTTCCACCGTTCTGGTTTCCATCGGCCCATAGAACGGATTGGTTCCGACAGTCAGAAGAATCGTGTCTCCCGCGACGTGCGTATCGAGTACTTTGGTCAGATCTTCCGGATTCTCAAGAGCGACATCATCAACTTGCATGATTAGCTCATATGGCAGAAGACCTGCTTCCTCGGCACCCGAGTCCTCTACGATACCCACTGCATAAACACCCTTCTCAGTCGCCACCAAGCCATGTGATGCACCAGCCAATAAGACGACTAGAATGTACGTCAGAACGATATTGATGGATGGTCCAGCCGCGAATAGCCTGAGTCTTTCTCGCGAGGGCGCGATTCGAATTTCCTCCTGCTCAGGCTCGTAAAACGCCCCTACTGGAATGATTCCTGCGATAAGTACCCCGAAACTCCGGATTCGCATCCCATGAGCCCTCGCCTGCAGTCCGTGTCCATATTCGTGAATCACTACTGTCACGATGAGTGCTAGAATGGGCCAGAATATTGGTACGAAACTCGTCACTCCCGGGATGAAAAGTATGTCCGTGGCAGGGAGGACTTGCTGTTCAGCCGGAGCCCTTGCAGTTTCAATAGCACTCGCTATGATCCCGAGAATTAGTAGAATCATCACACTGAAGCAGAGCCATATGGACGCCTCTCCAAATATCCGCCAAAGACGTCTAGGACGAGCAATCCATTCGGCGGCCCTTTTCCCACGACTGGTCCTGATCATAAGTATCAGGCCGAGCACTCTGGTCGAGTTCCATTTATCCAAAACACCCCGATACTCTAGAAGAATGATTCCTAAATACCACATTGAGAGCATAAATCCTACCAAAACGGAGAACACCCCATTTAACGTAAGCAGGGCTATTCCAAGCAATAAGAGAATTTGATTCGCCCCTATCGGCTGATTCTCCATGGTTTCCTGCGAATGAACTCCTGCTTCAATATGTCGTGTTGATAGGAACACCCAAGTCCATGCTCACTGGAGCAGCAGCATGGATGGCGACGGCAAGCGCGCAAAGAGAATTTTGAGCCGCATCAAAAAAGAGCGAGATGCTGTATCGGCCAGGCTGGAAAGAATAGATCTCGACACATCAAAATCTGAAATTGAAGAGACGAAGAAGATTGTAGAAGCAATTGAGAAGGAGCTCACAGATTGATTCCTAGAGATGGTCTGGAACCATCTGAACGACAAATCATTGCTATGAATCCGTTCAGCGGCATCCCCTTGTCCCAGTCAAGATGCGGGGCTCCATTTCGTGTTAGGGGGAGTTTTGGTACGCGATCTGCTATCATTCTCATTTTTCCTCTTAGTCCATCCACGGGAACAGAAAAAATCCTCCAACTATCCCCTCTAACACCCTTCAATCTGAAGGCATAAAGCGGTAAAAGACCACATCGCTCACCTGTCTCCTGAAATGCTTCGTATTGTGTCATCGTCCTGCCTGACAGGTATATCTTGCTAACTTTGGATGATTTAACCTCTATTGGGAAACAAACATCTCCTCTCAGAACTAACAAATCTCCAGTACCCTCAGAACCACTGCCCGGCGCTCTGACAACCAGAAACGGCCTCTCGCATACTTGCATGGCTCTAGCCCTCTCGACCTCATTACACGATCTCGTAATCGCGATTACGCCCTTTTTCTCGCCGGCCAAGACAGATCGCAATTCTCGTTCATACGGGCCGCTCATGACGGTAATCGTATCGGGTGGGCTAATGACGACACCGGTCATTCAGGATTCTCAAGTCGATATAATAGCTCATTTCCGCATTCGCGGCTAATTACCCACAGCAAGGCTTGAACACCGCCTCTTTCAGAATTGCTGCCGTGGAATGCGCAGGTATCCGCACTCGGGATTACCAACTTGCATACAGGTTGATTGATGCACTCCGATCATCTGGCATAAGGCCGATACAACTTGCCCCAGAAGACCCGGTTCCCGCTTCAATGCCGATATGGTTTGGGACGCCTTCCGAGGTCGAGTCGCAATCAGACTCTCGAGGAGTTCCTTGCACAGTAGACAATTTAGAGACAGCGATATCTTCTGCCATACTGGGCCCAACGGCATCCGTCAAGCATCTTGTTTTTGGTGTGGATTCCGGCCCTAGGCCCGGTCTCGCATGGATGTCTTGCGGCAAATTATTGGGCACAGTTCAACTTGAGTCAGTGGATGAAGCACCCGATCATATAGGGTCAATTGTTCAAAGTAT
>JAZANC010000080.1:0-19805 GCA_036228805.1 Thermoplasmatota archaeon | reverse complement strand
TTCCTCATCGCTATCCCTGAGTTTTGCCTGTCGTGCGATTTGCAGGGCTATGTCATTGTGCGGGAGTCCGGATGCACTGAAAATAGGTAATTTCTGACCTCTTACCAGGGTAGTACAACAATCTATGGCACTGACCCCGGTTTGTATGAAATCGTGCGGTGACTGTCTAGAATAGGGGTTTATTGCAGCGCCAATGATGTCTGCATTCTCATCCGCGATTATCTCGGGGCCTCCGTCACGAGGGCGTCCTGCTCCATCTAGGATTCTTCCTACGAGGCCCTTGCTCACTGGGAGCTTGAATACATCCCCCAGGAACTTCACGCCCGCTTTACGATCTATTGCTTCCGTGCCTTCGAAAACCTGTACCACGACCATATCATCCGAGGTGTCCAAAACTTGGCCATTTTTCTGAGAGCCGTCACTCAGACGGATGCTCACGATCTCTCCGTAGGCCACTGGTTCAGTCTTCTCCAGGAAGACTAGCGGTCCTTTGATGTCTGTGATTGTCTTATACTCCTTGCTTGTCATTCATCATTCCTCCTTCAGTTGGCCTCCGCAGTTGCTGCGATTTCGACCACCATGGCCTCGACGAGCCCGCCGATCTTCTCCAGGTAACCTTCAGCAAATCTGGCACGCATTAGCTCAGTACGAGCTGGTACGTTCACAACGTCTTGCAGTCGTGCACCAGCGGCCATTGCCTTCTTTGCCTCTTCCTGGAATGTTAGAATAGCCTGCGCCATGGCATACTGCTGTTGTACGCCACTGTAGGCATCGATTGGATCGAAACCATTCTGCTGCAGGAAGTACTCTCGAATCATACGAGCGACTTCCAACGTCAGTTGCTGATCGATTGGAAGCGCGTCTGAACCTACGAGTTGCACGATCTCCTGCAACTCGGCTTCAACCTTCAGAAGCGCGCTGATTTGGGTCCTGACTTCTGGGAAGTCGCTTGCGATGTTATCGCGGAACCACTGATTCAGACTCTGCGGGTAGAGCGAATATGAGCTGAGCCAGTTAATGGCGGGGAAATGTCGCTGCCTTGCCAGTCCAGCATCGAGTCCCCAGAAAACCTTGACAATCCTGAGGGTTCCTTGGCTGACGGGTTCTGATATATCTCCGCCAGGCGGGGAAACAGCGCCTATCACAGTGACTGAGCCGTCTTCGCCATTGAGAGTCTCGACACGTCCTGCACGCTCGTAGAACTCTGCTAGTCGACTGGATAGATATGCTGGGTATCCCTCTTCACCGGGCATCTCCTCTAAGCGACTGGATATCTCCCTCATGGCCTCTGCCCACCGGCTAGTGGAGTCTGCCATCAGAGCAACGTCGTATCCCTGATCTCGGAAGTATTCTGCGATGGTGATTCCCGTGTAGACAGATGCTTCACGCGCTGCCACAGGCATGTTCGAGGTATTTGCGATCATGACTGTTCTGTTCATCAGGGGCTTTCCAGTGTTAGGATCAATAAGGTGGGGGAACTCATCTAGAACCTCAGTCATCTCATTGCCCCTCTCACCACAACCGATGTAGACGACAAGTTGGGCATCCGAGTACTTTGCGAGCGATTGTTGTGTAACTGTCTTGCCTGAACCGAAGGGACCTGGTATCCCCGCTGCCCCGCCCTTGGCGAGAGGGAATAGGAAATCGAGTATCCTCATGCCCGTTACTAAAGGTGTGTCAGGGGCGTACTTCTGCGAAAAGGGGCGAGGATGACGTACTGGCCACTCTTGCATCATCTGAATTTCAGTTCCGTCATCGAGTTTACAGACCGTCTGGGTGACATTGAATTCTCCAGACTTGATGGACTTTATCTTTCCAGATGCTTTTGGAGGCACCATGATCTTGTGAGTGATTGTATCGGTCTCTTGGACGGTTCCAATTACCTGGCCCCCAGTAACATCATCACCAACAGATGCTGTTGCAACAAAATCCCACTTCTTCTTCAGATCGAGACCATCAGCGTCCACGCCACGAGTAATGAAGACGCCCATGACCTCTTCAAGAGTCTGAAGGGGCCTCTGTATGCCATCATAGATTTGAGTGAGTAGCCCTGGCCCTAACTGAACAGATAGGGTCTGTCCTGTACTCAGGACGGGTTCACCGGGACGTATTCCCGATGTATCTTCGTAAACCTGTATGACGGACTGCTCGCCATGTATCTCAATGACCTCTCCCATTAGTTTCTCATGGCCAACACGGACCACTTCGTACATTCTTGCTTCAATTCCGGTCGCTGTAACGACAGGTCCAGATATTCGATAGATGACTCCTTCATTTTTACTCATTTCTTCACTTCCGTTGTTGTTTACTTCCATAGATCGACGCCTAGCGCCGACTTGATTGACTCACGGAGGGTGTTATCCTCCTGAGTCCCAATGCCCAAAACGGTTGGCGTAATGCTTTCCGCGATCTGCTCTCGGAGACGATCCGAAAGTTGGGCGAGATCTGCGTTGTCCATGACAATTATGCCGACGGACGAGTCCTCCAAGAGATCCTTGATGGTCGATGACATCTCTTTCTCTGATGAAGGATGATGCAGACGGGTTACGCCTGCCAGTTGGAATCCAAGAGTGAATTCATGTGACCCTACTACTACGATCTCCATTTAATCACCTCATATGCTCCTCAATAACCTCGTTTGAGAGTCCAGCCGCTTTTCCTCTAACGAGTAAACGGAGGTTCTGGACCTCGTGGGTCTTGCTTTCGATGTAATGAACTACTGGAAGAACTGATACGGGGCTTCTGTGGGACATGCTGTATAGAAGAGCGTCTCGCTTCTTTGCAAGTAGCTGTATTACAGGGTCAAGCGAACCGCCTTCTGATGCTTCAATTGCTTCTATCAACCCTTCTGAGTCGAATCCTGTAGATCTCTTTGCAAGCGTCTCAACGACTCCTAGTCCAGTAGTCTCCCGAGCCATTGCCCGGAGTGTATCCTTCGATATTGAGCGGCCGCCGGGTATCATGATTTGAGTGATATTATCCTGATCGATGCCTTGTCTTATTGATCTGAGAATGTTGATTACATTCTTATGATCTATCTCCGATCTAAGATATCGCATCAGGGTGAAATCTGAACCAGGCAGTGAGACGGCTTTGAGAGCATCTGCATAATAGGCGCGATCGAGTGCATCTTCCATTTCCTGAAGTGTAGACCCCTCTGGCAATTTAGACAGGGTCTTGCCCCATGGCGAGGAACCCATCAGGGTGATTGCCTCAGCAAGGGTCTTCGATCTGGTAGCCATATCTAGCCATTTACGATTGCTGGAATTCTCTTCAGGGAGTATCTCAGTGCGAAGCACTTCATGATCTGCTCCGCTGTGAATTGCTCTCAACACAGTCTTGGCATTGGCGAATTCGAAGCGCAATGCGTAGATCGCAACCTGATCTCGAACTGATCCGGTGCAGAAATGGAGGACTTCTGCCAAATCACGATCTAGATTGTGAGACAAAGCGGCTTCGACGAGTTCAGCGCCTTTCAAGCGAGATGCGTAAAGATCCAAATCCGCCCTGTAGCCTGAATCTGCGATACTGGCTGAGATTGCATTGACATCCTGTTGCAAAAGCTGTTTCATCCTAACTTGGTCGATTAGTGCGGACTTCCTTGATTTAGCACGGGCTGAAGAAGCTGAATAATTTGCCTTTCCAACCGATTGTGCCATTCCAATTCCCCCCTCTATCCAAATAGAATCTTATTTACTTCTGAAAGAGACTTCTTCCAAGCAGCGTCTAATTTACCATCGAATCGATAGTCTAGCAATATCGATCCATCCGAAGACTCCAGAGTAAATCCTCCGAGCCCTTCTATCGAATCTCCCATCTTGAATCCGGACTTCTCCTTCTCAATTGCCGATCTATCGACTTCGACGGGATGTAGGATCATATCTTTGGTCCCTTCAGATTTTGCTTCCTTGACTAGAGTCTTGATCAGTGCATTTCTACCTTTCATTTTAGATGCGGAAACGGCTTCTCTAGCAGCATGATATGTATCATCGAGAACGGCTCGTCGGGCTATTAAGCCCGCATTCTGATTCTGCTGTCTAACACTCGCAACTACCTCTACAGATATTTGCTCGGCATCTTTTTCAGCCCTAGAAAGAGCCTGTTTCATATGATTCTCGGCCTCAGCCTCTGCTTCAGCGCGTATTGTCTTGGCCTGATCTTTGGCGGCCTTGATAATCGCTTTAGCCTCTGCTTTAGCTTCAGCCTCAATTTGACTTGAAAGCGCTTCAAGAGACATGGTACATCCTCATTTGCGTATTCTTATCCACCTAAGCTAGAAGCTCAGAGGAAGAACGCTAGTAGTCCGAAGAGTACGATTGTCTCTGGTAGAACAGTGAACAGAAGGGCTCTGCCGAAGTTGCCGCCTTCAGCGACCATTCCTACTGCTGCGGCTCCGATCTGGCTCTGGCTCATACCAGTACCAATTCCACAAAGTCCGAGAGCTATTCCAGCTCCTAACTTGGCAGCGTCCCAGTTGTAGGACGTAGTTTCCTGGGCGGAAACCACCGAGGCAATCATTGCAATCGAGGTTAAAACCATCAGAGCGCTTGTTCCTTTCATCATATTTTTCTTCATTTTCTTTTCCTCCTTTTTTCCATGCTTTGCAGGAATATCATGTTGTCTTATCAACCTCAATGTATCTTTCTTCGAAACCGAATGGTTCGAAGGGATCGCCATCGGCCATGTAGAATTGCTTCATCCATTCAACGAAGTGTAACCTGACTGCATGGATGTTGGGACTGACGAGGCCCAAGACCCATGCAAACATCTGGACGCCGAACCAGCCAATTAGAGCGACGATCCCTATCAGGATTCCGAGACCCCCATCTGCGAAATTTTCTATCGCTGCAGAGTAGAGCATGTCATTGCCTGCGTAAGCAATCTTCACGCCCACGATCCCTACTGCGAATAGCCGAATGTAAGACAGAGTGGATGAAAGTAAACCGATGGCTTCTATTGGGGCCAGCAACATGGATATTGCAAGTGGCATTCCCTCATGCATCAAGTGTACGACTAACAGAATCAAACCAACTGAAATCAGAGCTAATCCAGGAGTATTGATCGAGTCTTCCCTGTAGAAATCGTAGCAGAAAAGGAAGCCTCCGACCATTATTATCATCCACGACACCTTGCCGTAGAGTGCTCCTTGCCAGCCATGTCCGACCCTTACCTCGTCTATGGCACCGAGAATGAAGCCGACCATGAGGTGGAATATTCCGAGGTATATTGCGATGACAATCAAATTCATCAGATCCGATGATACACGGTGGAACGGGAATGCGAAGGTTAGGCTGTAGGGCAACTCGAGAACATAGTGAATTTTACCGCCATTGGGGTAAAGAGCGGTCATCCACGAGACCCACGATGGAACATCATATGCATCCTTGAAACATGCATCATGTGTCCATGTGTACTTACATGCTGCCTCAGTGGTATACTGTGACTCTATGTGCGGCAAGAACTCAAAGCCTGCGAATTCTCCATACATGTATCCGAAGAATACCGTTGCTGTTCCAATGTAGATAAGCAGCATACCGAAGTATCTCATTAGCTGGTCTGTTTTATCGCTCGGGAATGATCTCCTGATGAATAGTCCAAGAGACATGGTGAGCAGTCCGTAGGCCATGTCCCCAAGCATCAAACCGAAGAAGAGTGGGTATGAGAAAAGCATGAAGACAGTGGGGTCCATCCTCCCATAATCGGACCTTCCTATCGCATCCGTGAGTAGTTCCATCGGGGCAGATGCTCGGTGATCGCCAAACGCTACAGGGGGTTTTGGCTCGGATGAACTGTGATCATCGTGGTCGTGGTGGAAGATCGTCGGACGGACCGCCTCATACTCCGTATAAGTGCAGAAGGGGCTGAGTGCATCTATGACTTCCTCCGACCTGTCATCGGTAATCCAGCCATCTATCACGAAAGTATGGTCTGTGACGGCTATCTTGACAGGTGCCTCAGACTCTGAGAAGTCGAGTTCCAGAAGTTCGAGGCCGACACATAGTTCTGCACCGTTATCTTCGGTCCATGCACTTATCTTGGATTGGATTTCTTGTCTTTCTCCATCCAACTCAGAGCGTTCAATTTCAGCAGCCTGTATCATCGAAGGTATGCTTCCCTCGCCCTCGGGGACCTCAATTGCCTGGAAACCTGCTGACTCTAAGATCGAGGACATCATTGCTTCATGCTGCTTAGCACAAAAGACTGCCACGACATTATCCACAACCTCTGCGTAGGCATCATCTGGAAGGTTCATCTCGGAGATTGCCGAAGGAGTGGAACATGTTCCGACAAAAGAGGCAATAGAAGTATATCCCCCTAGCAGATGGAGGTCTATATGAAGGGGTTCTAGAGTCCTTAGAATCTCGGTATTCGCTTCAATTGAGTTGATCTGATCTTCAATTTGATCGATTCTTGAGAATGAATCAATCACTTGCTGGACTGATGAGTAAAAATCGTCATCAACGATGTTCCTTGCCTCATCGAGCGTAACTGTGTCTGAAGGTCCGCTTGCACCTGTCTGCATGACGATCGACCTGTATGCGGATACCTGCCTTCCAAGGGCATCATTGCGGGAGGATGGCGATCCAAGGCTAAACCCCTCTTGATCATCCGCATACTCATTGATGTGTATTGCCTTCAATCTTGAGACGATACTGACAACGTCGTCGATGGAGGATCGAGAGCCTGCGGCGATGAGTCGGCCAACTTTCTTGTTGGTGTACTCGCCAGACATCTTTTCCGCCACCAGGATAGAGATAATTATTCGACGAAAGAGTTGATTATTGCGTCTACGGCAGTTTTTCTATTCGCTTCTCCTTCTGAGCGAATCTTGTCAAGGTCTTTTTGCCCGGATTTCCTCGTTTTCTGGGCTTTCTTCTCGGCTTCTTTTCGAGCTGTAGAGATTAGGTCTTGTGCTCGGGCTTCTGACTGGACTCGTCCTTTTGCTACGATCTCAGAAGCGTCGCTCCTCGCTGTTGAGACGATTGAAGATGCTTCTTTAGCAGCTTCATCGAGGATATTTTGAGCTTCTGATTCTGCTTCTCTTATGGCTTTGAGAACCTCATTCTTGCTCATGATGACCGCCTATTCGTGCGGACCCATCGAAAGGGGGTATATCATGTTGACCAATACGTCGCATAAGTCATGTTGGCGTTAATAGTTTCACAATGTGCCAAATACCCCCCATCTTCAGCAAGCCACATGGACACGGAGGGTATGGGCGAAGTTGACTGGAACGAGCTTCAAAATAATCTCGAGGCAACCATCCCGGTGTACGATCGAATCAATCGTTTTGCCACTGTTGGCCAAGTTAGTAGATGGAGGAGAATGGTGGCCGACCGTCTACCCAAGGAAGGAAAAATATTGGAAATTGGTTGTGGGCCCGGGTCCTTTGCTGAAATTGTCGAAGGCCGAGACTTGGTTTGTCTCGACCCCATACCCTCAATGATCGCAGCGGCTGAACCTCGTGTGAATTCAAAAAGAAGGGGAAGAGGCGATTCCGAGGCATCTTTTGTCAAAGGTGAAGCCGAGGCTCTCCCGTTTGATGATTCGACCTTCGACGGCGTTTGTTCCCTCTTTTCTTTCAGGGATTGGTACGACAAGCGTATGGGTCTATCCGAGGCTCTCCGTGTTCTGAAACCGGGTGGTTCGATTGTTATTGTAGACCCTGCGAAAATCAATCGGTTCCATGGGTGGCTTGGAAAAATGTACATGCAAATATGGGTGGGTTCCTATGCAAGATGGGTCTGTGGGGTTCAAGATCATCCATGGAAATGGCTGACGAAAACTTACGTGCATTTTGGGACGACAAGAGATTACGTCCGTATGCTTGAGGAAGTGGGATTCGAAGACGTTTCTTCAAAGGTCATATTCCCCGGCATGGCGACCATATGGCAGGCAAGAGCCCCATCAGACCCTTAATGCAAAGAACGATCTGCATGTTACTGCACGCCATATGAATGGCTTCGTGAGCCTATTGAACACCAAGTCTACAACGCGATCGGGTAATCTGAATAGGATGGAACCGAGTGCGAATGCTCGTTTGGACCTAGACATCACTAATCCCATCTGGCGTTTCCACTCGCGCTCGTAAGATTCGAGGGGCACTCCTTCCGTGAGATGGTCTGCAATTGCATTTCCAGCAATTCTGCCCCCAATCATTGCTATCGTTATCCCTGCACCGTTAGAGGGGAGTACCATCCCAGCTGCATCGCCCACGATTACGTGTTTTCCATTGACGAATCTGCGGATAGTGCCGGACATCGGCAATGCTCCAGCACCTTCGTATTCTAAATCCCCGCTGTAGGAATCTATGAACTGTTTAGCAAAGGTGTTCAGGGAAGTACCACGTGCAAACTTGGGTTGTATTCCTATGCCTATGTTTGAGGAGCCATTCTTAGGGAAGACCCATGCATATCCCCCTGGAGCAATTGCTCCGAAATGCAGTTCCAGCGCTTCGGAGTGGACTCCCTTCTTTATTGCAAACTTGACGGGTATGTTGAGAGATTTCTCAGACCACCCTGTTCGTCGTACTATATCGTGATGTCCTCCTGCTCCTACTATGACTTTGGCCTCTAATACACGTCCATCAGATAAGGTGACTGACTGTTCCTCGACATGTTTGACGCGCATTCCGACTAGATACTTGGCACCTTCACTTTTTGCGCGGTGAACCAGTGCTTCGTCGTGTGCTACACGATCGAGTACCATGCCCTCAAATCGATATTTCAAACGCTTTCCTGAAGGGGTGACGAGGTGCATCTCGGGTATTCGCCGGCATATGGCGTGATCGGGGGTCTGGAATAAATCGTCTATGTCCGGAACCTTCGGACAAAGACGGGCCATCTCCTCATTACTCGGTACTAGTTCGCCGCATTGCAAAGGTGTGCCAATAGGATCTCTCCCATCGATTACGAGTACGTCGACGCCGCGACGTGCCAAATACAGTGCTGTTGTTGACCCTGCAGGCCCTCCGCCAACGACAATGACGTCGTGCTTCTTGTTGGCCACGGCCCCACCTCAGAGAGTCCTTAATGCAGACTTGCGAGCGAATTTTACCATCAACTGCAATTGATTTGAGTCAGGGAGGGGCTCCAGTGCCTCAATGGCTCTCTGTACATGCGAATCAATGAGGCTTCTCACGTAGTCAATCGAACCCGCAGTGTCCAATAGGCTGATCAATTCATCCCACCTATCGTCATTGAAGTCCATCAACACATCTGCCAAATTCTTCCTGTCATTGCCGTGAAGAGAAGTCAATGCATGTATGATGGGGAGAGTCATCTTGCCTTCGTAAATGTCAGTGCCCCTGGGCTTTCCCATTCTTGGGTTCCCAGTCAGGTCAAGGAGATCGTCCACCATCTGGAAGGCTCGACCGACCTCCCAGCCGAACTTGTCCATGGCATCAATGACTTCTGGCTCTGCCTCTGCCACCATCGCAGCGACTTTGCAGCCACATGCTATGGGGCCTGCAGTCTTTCCATCAATAATCTGATAGTAGTCCTCTGGAGTGGTCCCAAGATTCCCGATATGATCGAACTGCATCAGTTCTCCATTCGCCATGGCAATGCAACTGTCAGCAAGTGCCCTAATCACCTCAGGGCCCTGTTCCGAACCCAGCCAATAGCCGAGAGTGAAGAGATAGTCGCCTGCTATGATGCCATGAGCAAGTCCGTGCTGAGAATGGAGAGTCGGGCGTCCTCGACGAAGTTTTGCCTGATCGTAGATATCATCATGGACAAGGGTTGCAGTGTGTATGATCTCTGCAGACAGAGCCGATCTGAGCATCTTATCGTCGAGTTTTGCACCTGCCGCCTCATAGGCCAAGCATCCTAAAACAGGCCTGAAGCGCTTTCCTCCGGCGAGAAGTATGTCCCGGGCATATTTCATCGCAGGGTCATGGGATCTTTCCTCGATATATTCTCTGAGGGCATTTTCGACAATCGATTTGACCTCTTCCAACGACCTTCGAGCGAGTACCCCCCTCACCCCACTCATAGGCTGAAGGCAAGGGGAGGGATATATCAACGGCTGTGCCTACGAACACATGAGGCACGGCGCGTGTCTTCGAGGTAATCCCATGTCGTCTATGTCAATCGGTTTCTTGAATGACGACACCTGTTGGTGTAGAGACAGAATCAACGAATTGAGCGATTATGAGTACACCGAGGTTCAAGATTTGAATGAAGGTTTCAAGTTACTTCAATCAAATGACTTAGACGCTGTTGTCATCCCCGCAAGAGCCCTGCATGGACGGCAAATCGAGATGGTTTCTTCAGGCCTCTCCGTGGCAGGCGCAGTGAATCAGCACAGGCCTTTCCACGTGGTTGTAGCTGATGACAGGCTCTCGCATCTACCTCGCTCGGCGATAATCATCAGTGGCTCGAAAATCGTTCGAAGACAACTCAGGAGATTTAGGAGGGATCTCAGGGTATTATCCCCAACAGCCTGGTCGGGCATACAAGACATTCCTCTTCCAAAGGATGGTGTCGTATCCTGGTTGGAAGATATGCGTCAAAATGGAGTTATTGATGCATATACAATGCCCAGGGAATCATTCGATCGACTCGGCCTGAAGGCAAGGAGGTTCGCTCTCTGGCCGGACCCCAAAGAAGCAGGCGGGTTGTTCTTTCTTCCACCCATGTACTCGGACCTCCCTATCGTAATCACCAGAGAAGGCTTTCCAAAAAAGCGAATTCGAGATATGTTTGGGAAACAAGGGGAAGCGGCTTGGCATGTCATGAATCAGCTGTTTGGAGCTGAGTCAGAAGATGTGGCTGATGGAATCGGTATCTTGGTACAGCACCGTACGATATCAAGCCTCATACAACAGGCTGAGTCGACCAGGGACCTTGCTCTAGAGCAATCTTGCAGAGACTCCGAGGGGGTTATCCTCCCAGAGGGGTCTCGTCTTTTCATAAGGGTAGAGTACGTATCAAAAGATGGAACACGAACCTTCAGAATGGATCGGCTAATTGAGCCAGAAAACCTCCACAGTGGATGTGTGACGATGGGGATGGAGTGGAGAACGATGTTTTCCACGCTATCGAAGGCTCAAAGCGACCATCCAAGACTCGGTGCCGGTTCTCCGGCATTTTTCAACAATGGATGATTGGTGCGTTGCAGGGCCATTAGAGTCGGAATCGATATGCGCCAATACCTATGCGCGAAGGTATGGCGATTCCGGAGGTAGACCCCCTTGTTCTCGATCGCCTCTACCGCTCTGACCTTCGCAGCCTACGAGAAAATGCAGAACGAGAGGGAGTCTCCAAGAGAGGTTCAGTCGAAGTGTTGCGAGCGTCTTTGATTCGTCACCACGTTCTTTCTGATGTCGATCTTTCTTGGGAAGGGATACAGTCGTTTAGCAATCGGGAGTTGGGCGACCTTCTGAGAATTTTTGGAGTCAAAGCATCGGGTTCGCATAAGGAGAGGCGCCAGAGAACATGGCTCCACGTTACACAGGATGCAAACCGTCTCACTGTGGAGTCACTCGCCACAATGGAGCGTCAGAAGCTAGTTGATCTATGCAGGAGGCTTGAGGTTCCTTCGAGTGGTCCCCGTACTGTGCTAATGGGGCACGTGGCAGGAGTCCTCGCAAGTCAGCGAAAGGCTTGGGGGCATATCAAAAGGAGCCTTCGGAGAAACGGGCTTCTGGGAAGCCCCAAGCTCGAGACTACGAGAATCAAAACGTCTGAAGACAATTCTAAAATTGGTGTCAGAGAGCCTGATGTGGCCTCTCTTGAGGACGTCTCGGATCTTCTGTCACACTCTCTGAGGCATGCGGGGCCTGAAGAGTCGAGGGTTCTTCAGACCCTCTCATCAGACTCAGGGAAGTTTGGAAGGATGGTCGTGACCGTGGGAATGGTGAGGGGTCCGATATGGGACCAGTCCTCGACCGATCTCCTAATCTCGATCATGGGCATTCGAGGTCTCAAATTATCCTCAGAAAGGGTTCGTAGTGACATACACCTGGCAGCTTCCAGAATCGCAGAATGCTGGATCGGGGAATCTGGCGAGATACTCGAAGGGGTTGATATCGAATCGCTGAGATACAGGTTCGACGACCGCGGCATTGGAGATCTAGAGTCGATGATCAAGAAGAGTCGCCCTGGGTGAGCCTGAACCATCCGAAACGATGTTCTGAGATTTGGCCACCAGCAGCCCTTAGAGAGTCGATTGCATCTTCCGCCTCCTCTCTCGAATGGCCATGGACGCTGCATTGTCTGACAATGGTATCGTAATCCACGCCCTCTCCACGATCACCTGCGGCAATCGTCGCGATCACGACCTCCTCAACGGACATATCGCTTGTCGCAGGGGAAGGGGCTTCCACGGGCTGATCGGGCATGGCGGTCTCAGATTCTGACTCGATTGCAGAATCTGGCTTTACAATCTCCACGGATCTTCCCAATGCTGCATTCAAAGCTTGCAGGACGTCTAGCATGTACACCTCAGTCTCGAAAGGCGGATAATGCGCCCTAGAAAGCAGCATTCCATCGATTAGATCCTCCGGTACTCCCGCGGATCTGAAGCCAGCCATACTCTGCTCAGCTGCCATAGCGAGTTCGTGCGCGTTTATCCTGCGAAGGGTTGCATCAGCGGTTTCTGCTAGCCATTCAGCATATCTTGGCCTATCGATAACCGTCATCTCCTGCGCATTGTACGATGTGAACACGCCCCCATCTTCAGTTTGGAATGACCTCTGCTTTGCAACGACCATCATGAGGAATCTGTCTCCTCGCTCGAATCGCGCATGGATCTCCTCTGCTTCCGAGTGAAGCTCCGGATTGAAGGGTGAAACCTCTACCCTATGGATGCCTGTAACGTCTCTCAAATTGAATCTGTAGCTCTGGCCGCTATCGCTCTCCCTCTTCTCCGAACTATCGATCAAACCGCAGATAAGTGCTCGATTTATCTTGGCTCCGAGTCTTGTAACCATGTATCCAGGGTCATATTCGCCTGAGCCCTGATCTGGAAGGCTTGCATCACGATACTCGTGTGCGAAGACTCGAATCGCGGTCTGTCTCCCCACTCGCATAGTACCGGACATTGTCAAAGAACCACCCCCCATCGATCTATGGCAGCTTTTGCAATTCCTTCAGGGTCGGCTTCCATGACCTGCACCTGATCAGCCTGAATCATACAACCTCGGTCATCATTGATCGAACGGCCCATGATCCGCACACGGTGCCCGAGAAATTTGTCTTTCAACGACGAATGGAATGCCTCTTTGCCATTCGAAGATATCTCCTTCCTGACATCATCAAGACTCATCCCAATCAGTATCTCGGTAGGCGCGCGAGAGACGAGAAGAGAAGCATTGGACACTCCTGAATCCACCACCATCATCATCCTCAGATCTTCTTCACCGACGTCTTCCCCATGAATTCCGCAGACGCCGTCTCTTAGTACTCGCCTACATCCTTCTTGAGTACATCTCAAGATGATTCCAGAATCAGATCTCAGTGACACTATCCTTCCAATCGTGGATATGCCTCTCCTCGAACCACCAGAAGTGAGGTCATCGAGATTTTCCTCTACCCAGTGGTTCGAGGCGTCTATGGGTCCGAATGGAGCTTCGGTCAGTGTCTCAACTTGCTCAGACTGATCAATTACAAGATCTGGTGACCCCTGCCAAGCCTGGACTCTAGCGCGTTTTATTCGGATGAAGGAATCGGCCTCAAGGTCTACCTCTCCCCATGAAGTTAGGCGGCATCGGCCACTTGGATCTTGCACCTCGCCACTTCGAACTACGCGTTCTTCACCGGTTTTGGATGTGAATGAGCGGGAATTCCAATCAACAACTTGCAGCGTGATTTCTACATCCCTCATTCCGTCCCTGAGGTCTTTGATGGTGCATGACGAGTTTGCTTGGAGAGTTTCTGCTTCGGGGAATGCACCATCGTGATATGGCTCTATTTTGGTGAAATCTCCAATATTAATTTCGGGTGTGTCTCGGAATCTCTTGACCTGTGCGTTCTCGATCTTGACAAGGTCGCCCTCGGAAATGTCGAGCGTCTTCCATGAGAGGAAGCCCATTGTCCCAGTTTGATCGCCTAACCTGCCTCGCATCACATCTATGCTCCCGGAACCATCTCTTCGGACGATTTGATCGGGACGGATGGCGAGTACTCGTGCCACGATAGCGACCGTTCCCTCGCCTCGTGAGGCGTCCTCTATGGTTACTGGTTCGTTTGTGGGGGGGAGTGATGGGGCTCCCCCTTCCTTTAGTACTGAAACTCTTGAGGTCTGATTGATATTGATTGATTTCTTGTCATTCCACTCATTGACAGATACGCCATCGAGGCGTACGACTGAGCCAGCTGCTAAATCTTGGGATTTGTTGCCCCAGTCCTTGAATTCCCACCGTTCACGCTCGCCGTCCCATGGAGAATCCTCGATGAAACCGAATCCTATCTGGCGTTCTTCCCCCCTTACCTGCTGAACCCTTGAATTGTAGGACACCACTAGGACCTCTATCGTTACATTTCGATCGTTAGAGCCGAGTTCTGAGAATTTTGAAGCTTTCTTGACAGATGGAGCAGGTGCCCGGACGGTCTTATCTGCATCCGAGCCAGGTTCCATGAACTTCCTGACGACCGAGCGAAGTGCGTCTCTTGGAGGTATGAGGAACTCATTTTCGTATCTCTCGAACTCTTTTGCTACTTCCTCGGGATTTGCATCTTTGCATTCCTGAAGGACCAGCCTCACTTCGGCATCGTACTTCTCTTCACTCATTCAATCACACTTCCGTCGAGATTACAGCATCGAGTCTGCTGAGTTTATTCGACGGACCGGATAATACTCCGGATTGGGTCGTATGGAGGGGGGAAACCTGTGCAGGATGGGGCAGACTCGACACTTCCTCGCCTCGGGCTTCCTAATCTAGAGAGGCGGTTCTTGAACATAGCCGATGAAATTTGGATTTTCAAGGGGGCCGTTTATTTCGGTTGACTTCCTCCTCGGCAAACATGGATTCCTCAGAGTCAGCGAGGATAGGGGTTCTGACGGCCTCTGATAGAGCATCTTCTGGAGAATATCAGGACCTCAGTGGACCGGAGATAGAAGACTTCCTGGGTGAAGTTATGTCGACTTCATTTGAGATTCATCGACGACTCGTTTCAGATGATGAGAAGGACATTGCAAACATGCTTGTGGAGCTCAGCGACAATGTCGGATGTTGCCTAATCATCACGACTGGCGGCACGGGTCCTGCGCCTCGAGATGTCACTCCAGAGGCAACTGAATCGGTCTGTGACAGGATTCTTCCCGGGTTCGGGGAGAAGATGCGTTCAATATCCATGAAGTATGTTCCCACCGCGATACTTTCCAGGCAACTCGGAGGAGTCCGCGGAACCACTCTTATCATCAATCTCCCAGGTTCTCCAAAATCGATAAGAGAGACTCTCGAAGATCTCTTCCCGGCTATCCCGTACTGTATAGACCTGATCGGAGGACCGTACATTTCCACATTCAAAGACAAGATGGTTGTGTATCGCCCACCTCATGCCAGAAGGGAATGATTGATGGCATTCCAGCCGAAAGATGCCTCATGGCGAAGATGAAATCGGGCGGAGAGGAAGATGGAAGAGCGCAGAAAGAAATGCGCGATATAACGGTGGATTTTGACTTCACGCCAAATGCTCTTTCTTCTATCCTCTACAAACAAGGCGAGACCATGGTCTTAGCCACCGTTACAGCGGACAAAGGCCTCCCTAGATGGTTTCCAAGGAATGCAACCAGGGGTTGGATACATGCTGAGTACTCCCTTCTGCCCGGATCTACGAATACGCGTTTCAGAAGAGAGCGTAATGGAGCGAAGGGCAGGACTCATGAGATTGAGCGTCTAGTGGCTCGATCGCTCAGGGGAGCTGTCGATTTGGAGGCACTCGGGCCTATTTCCATGACTGTTGACTGTGAAATTCTCAATGCAGATGGCGGCACTAGATGCGCATCAATCACTGCCGGAAACATTGCATTGAGGCTAGCGATACGTCGTCTCATTGCCTCTGGACGCTGCCTACCCGTCGATCTAAGAGCTAGCGAGCAGGATCTAAAGGATGGTTGGACGCCACCGAAAATGTCTCCAGAAGAGCGTGCTAGTCATGAGTCTGCAGTCATGGCAAATGACGTTGCAGCCCTGAGCGTGGGAATGGTCGATGGCAAAGTTCGAGTCGATCTCGACTATGTCCTAGACTCGAATGCCGATGTCGATATGAACGTCGTTATGACGAGCGAGGGTTCCTTCGTAGAAGTGCAAGGAACAGGGGAGGAGGCCACATACACAAGAGATGAGTTGGAGTCGCTCCTAAATGCAGCAGTAGAAGGGATAGGAAAACTGCATGAGTTGCAGGCTTCGCTGCTTGAAGGTCAGGTTTGATGGTGGGACTGGCCGGACTTGAACCAGCGGCCTCCGCATCTTCAGTGCGGCGCTCTCCCAACTGAGCTACAGTCCCATGGGCATGATTCGGCAGCCCGGTTCCAGTATCAAGTCTTCCGAGCGAGTCATTCAAGGCAGAGTGTGCCCACGCATAATCCTAGGTGGATGCATGTCCGTTGCCAGCAGAGCAAAGCGTGTCACGACAAATACCCTTCAGGAAATGAAAGGTAATGGCGAAAAAATCGCCATGCTGACCGCCTATGACTTCTCATTGGCGCGATTGGTTGATGCCTCGGGCATCGACGTGATCCTGGTGGGCGACTCAGCTTCCAATGTGATGGCAGGCCACGAGACGACTGTACCAATCACTCTTGATCAGATGATATATCACGCACAGAGTGTCGTTAGAGCGGTTCAGAGAGCATTGGTTGTGGTCGACATGCCTTTCGGGACGTACCAGAGTGATTCGAATAATGCTCTCAAATCAGCGATACGCATCATGAAAGAGACAGGGGGGCATGCTGTCAAACTAGAAGGAGGGGCCGAAGTCCTATCCTCGATCCGGAAGATAATCGATGCGGGGATACCTGTAATGGGGCATCTGGGCCTCACGCCCCAGTCAATCTACAAGTTCGGGACATACAGCGTACGGGCGAAGGAGGAAGAGGAAGCTGAACGTCTAATGAATGACGCAAAGATGCTGGAAGAGGCTGGCTGCTTCTCCATCGTTTTCGAGAAGATTCCGGCAAGCCTGGCAGCCAAGGTGAGCTCGTCGCTTTCAATCCCCACAATAGGCATAGGGGCGGGGGCCGACTGCGATGGGCAGGTGCTCGTTCTCCACGATATGCTTGGAATAACACAAGAGTTCAGCCCGAGGTTCCTGAGGAGGTACGCGGATCTTGAAGATATCATAGACTCAGCACTTAGGGGCTATATCGACGATGTTCGATCCGGTTCATTCCCCTCTGAGGAAGAATCATACTAGTTGGCAAAATAGCATATGTTCAAGGACACTCGCAGGATATTGAGTAAACATGACGTCTACCGAGATGTGGGTCGAGCGTCACAGACCTCGTTCGGTTTCAGAGATGAAGGGGCAAGCCACTATCGTGGATCGTCTGAAGGCCTACGCCTCGCAACGGGATTTCCCGCACCTGCTTTTTGCAGGTCCGCCGGGCACGGGAAAGACGACGGCTGCGCTTGCTCTTGCAAGGGATGTATTCGAAGATCCGGGAATCTATTCCAGAAATCTGCTAGAGATGAATGCGAGTGATGAGCGGGGGCTCCAGGCGGTTCGAGAGAAGGTGAAGGAATTTGCCAGAATGGCGCCTGATCAGAATGTTCCTTTCAAGCTCATATTTCTGGATGAGGCAGATGCCCTCACGGCGGATGCCCAGGGCGCATTGAGGAGGATAATGGAGCAATACGCTAGCACATGTAGATTCATTCTGTCCTGCAATTATTCGTCGAAGATAATCGAGCCGATTCAATCGAGATGCGCTGTATTCCGATTCAGGCCCCTCGCAGAGGATCAGATTCTCGAGATGATTCTTGAGGTTTCTGAGAGAGAGGGGCTCGATCTCAGCGACGAGGGGGCGACAGCGGTAGTTCATGTCGCTCTAGGGGACCTGCGAAGGGCGATAACGGCCTTGCAAGTGGCAGCCTCCCTTTCCTCGTCAATAACTCGAGAGCTTGTCTACGAGACGACTGCGACAGCGCCGCCAGAAGATCTTCATTCATTCTTAATGAGCTGCAGAGAGGAGGGTTTCCAACCTGCTCGAAAGAAACTCAACGACATAATCGATCGATTCGGCCTAGCAGGCACTGATGTGGTGAATCAACTGCACAGGAGCCTTGGAGAGGCTTCATTCCTGACTGAGCCGGATAAACTCGCTCTCACAGAGGCGATGGCGGAAGCTGATTTTCGATTGGTGGAGGGAGGGGGCGAGTCCCTGCAACTTGATGCCCTCACCGCACGAGCCTGCACTTTGCTATCAGAGTCCTGATACTACTGAATCTGTACATTCAGGGTGTACACCTTTGACCATGTGTTCTTCCACGGGTCCCCGTCTTCGGTGAGTCTGATGGATATCGTGTGTATGCCCGCCTCGAGACTCTCCAATTCGAACGCCAAACCGAGGTCATCTGCCTTGGAAGACGGCTCGCCAGGGGCTGTCCAGTTGGATACGAGGTCGTATTTTGTCGCTGCAGCCGATGCCTCGATGCCACTCAGACCCCAGTCAGCCAGAACTACCTCCTCATCATTGAATCTCTGAATAGTCGCATTGAGATGCACGTCGTCGAGTTTCCAATTGTCCCTGACGCTGAATCCTAGGATGATTTCAGGAGTGTCGTCCACCACGGACAGGATCAACCCATCATCAGCCACATCCACGGCAGATACGTCATCATTCGCAGCTATGCCGAGACCCTCGGGGACTTCAGGAGAGGCAATGTCGCCCATTGGCGGATTGATCATCGCAACAGATGCAGCCAGCCATGTGAATAGGAAGAGCATCCCTGCACGAAACCAGTTCCCCCCTGTGTAGAGTTCTGAGAACCTGGATGGGATAAGGAGTCGATGGATCGAAGGAAGGAAGAACACTATCGATAGGGGTAGCAGCCATATCGATCGTGCCGGGCCATCCATGGATGGGAGAATGACGTATCTCTGAAACAGCGCGAATGCGGCAGCAAGGGTTATCACGAGCCACATGGACCATGCATCTGCCTTTTCCTTCTCGAACGCTGCAGCAGGGTCGAAGGGCTCGAGCGTCTTCGAGACTCTTTCCTTCGAACCGTCCTCCTTTGATCGCTTCTTGCCTGAATAGGCGCTCGCCTTCAGGGCCGTGTCGACGTCAACCACGTATCCGCCACGACTCGTTGTTCATCAACCATACCCTCCAGGAGGATCTCGATAGGAGTTCAAATGAACGTTGAAATTCATCCATAATGACCGAGGATGATGCCCTTACAAGTATAGTTCGGCAGTGTAATGCTCAAATGGGGTCGTTACGCCGGTCGGTTCAAGCCGGGGTGGCGTAGTTGGTAGCGCGTCGGACTCATAGGGCAGTCTTCGGACTAAGTACGCGCTTGAGTAATGCCGCTTGGGATGCCTGAGTCATCCGAAGGTCGCGGGTTCAAGTCCCGCTCCCGGCACCAAATGTATTCCATTCAGAGGGTCTCAGTACCGATCACTGGCAGTCCGAGGCCGCGTCGGACCCCGTCGCGCCGCCGGTGCTCGTTCCCGCGGGGCACGCGGTGTACCACGACATGCCCGCCTGGTCCTGGTAGTTGTCTGCCGGGACGGGGGTGCATGACGTGGCGCCTCCCGAGCTCGGGGAGTAGCTGCCCGCGTCGCATGCTGTCTGAGATGTGGCGCCCGTTCCGGAGACGTACTGGCCGCCCCACGCTGTAGTGCACCACG
>JAZANC010000079.1:0-8760 GCA_036228805.1 Thermoplasmatota archaeon | reverse complement strand
GGATCAGAATTACGACTCGATTCCTGCTGGATCGTTAACTTTCGAATTAGGGCTAGACCTAGGGGCATACGATATCAGACTATTCGGCGACGGGGGCTATGAAACGCTCCTAGCGGAAACTTCGTTCACCATTATCGAGCCAGAGCCAGAGCCAGAGCCAGAGCCAGAGCCAGAGCCAGAGCCAGAGCCAGAGCCAGAGCCAGAGCCAGAGCCAGAGCCAGAGCCAGAGCGGGAAATAAAGAGTCCATTTGCAATCGATGCTCTCGTGGACCGTCTCGCTGAAGCTGTAACCCTCAGTGCTAGGAAGTCAGCGATAGACTCGCTAATCGGCCATGCATTCCCTCTCGCTATGAAGGTCACCGGTCTCGATCGTACCATCGGCCCCGGATTGTCAAATAAACTCCTATTCGGGACAACCGTCATCGCTACATCCGCTCTCCTCGGAGAGGTAGAAATGAGGTTAGGAAATGACCAACAATCGCCCTCCATGGGGGATTCTCTTGATATCCCTGTCAAGATAACCGGATGGAATTTCGCCCATGGAAGGCCTATACTGGAGATGGCTCTCGACTGAAGTTCAGTGACCTGCTGCTTCGAGCGCTTCCCCGAGCATCTCCTCGAGACTTATAGCCGGTCTGAATCCAAGACGCCTCTCTATCTCTGAGGCGTCCACGATGCCGAAGACTTGTCCCTCGGAACTCTGCCCATATTCTGCCTCGCAACCAGTCATTTGCGCATACGTCTCCGCGAGGTCCCTCAGCTGGATCCCCTTCCCGGAACCCACAGCGAGACTCTCTCTTGTCGGCGGCGGGCTGGAAAGCACGCCCAAAACGCACTGTGCCAAGTCATGTACGTGTACGAAGTCCTTCATCTCGGAGCCATCTCCGGGTACGTTGACCCAACCAATGGGGGATTCCTCGGCCCATTTGTGGAGCAGGCCGTTCCCCGGCGGCCCGCTGAGCGGGACGCCCTGGACATTAGAGGCTCGAAGTATGCTCACAGGACGTTCAGGAGTCGCCTGCTCAAGCGCCATCTCTTCCATCCAAAGCTGCGCCTCTGCGGCAACGTCTCTGGGCGCGATAGTTGAATCGGACCCGTAGTAGGGTTCCCCTTCTTCCCATTGGGGGTGAACTCGAAGCGTTCCAACTACTATCATGTGAAGCCCACCATGCCTGCCAACGGCCTCTAGGACGGGACGCGAGCGCTCTCGCATCTCAAGCATGGTTTGCCTGTCATCACGGCCCAAAGCCGCATCAGGAGCCCAGGAGTTAATGTGTATAACTGCGGTGCACGGGGTGAGGAGAGCATCGAGCATCATGGGCTCTGAAAGAGCCTCGTTAGGTACGACAATGGCGTCTTCGCCTAGCATCTCTGCGATCCATGGCCCGACGAATCCATCAGACGCGGTGATAGCAACCCCCATCTCTCTCGCCCCAAAACGAATTTCTACGTCTAAGAGTGTGTCGGTACAAGATTCCGTGTAAACGCATCCTTCAAGCACCTCTTGCACCGGCCACGCTACAGGCATATCCATGGATCAACTTCCGAACCTTGGCCGAGAACTAGAGATGCTTTCTGAAATGGGCATGGAGTCCATCGATGAGTTATTTGCCGATATCCCCGAGGAAGTCCGTAGGAATGGCCCATTGCCCCTCCCCGAGCCTCAGTCGGAGGAGGAGATACTAGCAGACGCCCAGCGTCTGCTTGGAGCCAATACCCATCTGGACTCACGTCCCTCCTTCATCTCAGCCGGACTAGCGAGGAATTTCGTACCTACGATGGTGCCGATGCTTGCAACAAGGGGGGAGTTCCTAACATCCTACACGCCATATCAGCCGGAAGTAAGTCAGGGCATGTTACAGGCGATGTGGGAATTCCAGACGATGGTCTCGGAACTCGTTGGCTTGCCCGTTGCGAATGTTTCCATGTATGACGCCAGTACTGCTGCTGCTGAGGCGATAACTTGTGCCGTAAGGGTGCGTTCAAAGCGCTCATCTCAGCCCAATACAGTCTATGTTTCCGAATTCGTCCCTCCGCACAGGATGTCTGTGATTGAGAACTATACGCAGGGCGTGGGGATTGAGATCAAGGTCCTGCCTCATCGAGATGATGGAACACTCGACCTCGAAGCAGCAAAGGCCGCCAACGATTCGTGTGCAGTATACGTGGAGCAGCCGAATGCTTTCGGCTCCATGGACGAAGGCTTGCTTGAACTAAGATCGATCATCGGTGAAAAAACAGCTTTGATAGTCGGTGTTGACGTAGTCTCACTTGGCCTTATAGAGGCTCCTGGAAATTGGGGTGCAGACATAGTTGTGGGCGAGGGTCAGCCCTTCGGTATAGGTCCTACAGCAGGAGGCCCAATATACGGCATATTTGCCTGTACGAAGGACTACCTCCGACTAATGCCAGGGCGAATAGTCGGGCAGAGTCTAGATGCTGATGGAAAGATCGCATACACGCTCACACTTTCCACCCGAGAACAGCACATACGTCGGCACAGAGCGACTTCGAACATATGTTCGAATGAGACGTTGATCGCCCTAATGGGCGCGATGCACATGTCATTGTTGGGCCCAGAGGGCCTCGAGAGGTTGGCATTGAGAGTAACTGCAGCAACTCAAAACGCACTTGAGGCTGTTGTGGGCGTAGAAGGGGTCGAACTCGTATACCCTGAGGCCCCTGTCTTCAGGGAGTTTGCAGTCAAGCTCCCCTGCAGTTCTCGCGAGGCACTGGAGCGAATGGATTCGATGGGGGTCTTGGGCGGATTTGATCTAAGCCAGTGGTGGAGCACTATGGGGGACTGTCTTCTGATAGGCTGTGATGAGAGAACCACGAAAGAGGATATCGAAAGGCTATGTTCAGCACTGGCCGCTAGTCTAATGGAGGCGTCCCAATGAGTTCCGTATTCGATTTCAATGGAGCACCGGGATCCGGGTGGTCCCAGCCGGAACCCATCAGGCAGGACGCCGGCAAAAATGTACCAAATTCAATGAGGCGCAAAACTCTTCCTCGTTGGCCACGAGCCAGTGAGCCAGAACTTGTCCGCCACTATACCCTCCTATCCCAGAGAAATTTTGGCATCGATACCGGATTCTATCCATTGGGCTCTTGCACGATGAAGCACAACCCAAGAATCAATGAGCGCATCGTTCAGATGCCTGGGATAGATAGGATCCACCCACTTCAACCCGATAGTCAGGTCCAGGGCCTTCTAGCAATATACTACGAGATGCAAGATATGCTTTCCATTTGCGCAGGCATGGATTCAGTGACTCTGCAGCCCGTTGCGGGCGCACAGGGCGAATTCACCGCAATAAGGTGCATACAGGAATATCACAATTCGAATGGCGAGAGCAATAGAAACAAGGTCATTGTTCCCGATTCGGCCCATGGCACAAATCCCGCTTCAGCAGCCATGTGCGGTTATGAGATCGTGGAGATACCTAGTGGCCCAGACGGGCGCATAGACCTGCAAGCACTTAGGGCCGCTGTGGATGACGAGACCGCTGCTATGATGATCACCAATCCCAGTACTCTCGGGGTATTCGAGCCAGAAATAGCAGATGCTGCGCGAATCGTCCATGAGGCGGGAGGCCAGATGTACTATGATGGTGCGAACTTCAATGCCATACTGGGTAAGACGGATCCAGGGCGGATGGGCTTCGACGCCGTCCATTACAATCTTCACAAGACGTTCAGCCAACCGCATGGCGGCGGCGGTCCAGGAAGCGGGCCAATAGGCGTCAAATCACATCTAGCGAAGTATCTTCCATCTCCGATAGCAGCCAGAAGGGAGCGTACAGAAGACGACCCCCAAGGCGTGGGCGACGGTTTCTGGTACTTCTGGGAAGACCCGGAATCCTCGATAGGCAAGGTCCAGCAGTGGAACGGCAACGCGGGAGCCGTCGTTAGGGCGTGGGCATTCTATCGAAGATACGGGCGGGATCTCGAGCGGATGAGCGAACACGCTGTTCTGAATGCTAATTACCTACGACACAGGATCATGCGGAATCATGACGATACCGCGGAAGACAAGCCACCAATGCCGAAAGACGGGGCTCCGGCTGATGTCGTAAAACACGAATTCACACTCGACATGACTCCTGTCAAGGATGCAACGGGAGTAACTGCAAAGGATGTTGCAAAACGCCTGTTGGATTACGGATACATGGCCCCCACCCTCTACTTCCCCCAGATTGTCCCAGAGTGCCTGATGCTGGAACCAACTGAAACAGAATCTAAGGACGTGCTCGACAAGTTCGCCGAAGATTTCCTTAGCATATTGTCAGAGGACCCCGAGATAGTCAAGAACGCCCCGCATACCACTCCCGTCAGGCGTGTCGACGAGGTTCTCGCTGCAAGGCAACTCATCTTGAGGCACCCATGTGAATGAGCCAACTCAATATCCTGTGGGTAGGTGCGACGTCGTGGGCCGGCTGAACCAACAATGGCTCGAAGGCGATCCTAGTTGGTGGCCCAAGAGCAAGGGATCGCTGATTATTGAGCACGATCATGAAACCCAGCCTCCCGATTCATGGACGTCATGGCGTAGACAGAGACTACGCCCGCCAGGTCCATCGATGCTCGTCCCGATTGCATGGACGGCATTCTTTCTCATGGTCGCTGCTTTCCCCCTTATCTTCCCTGGGCGAACCCCGGATGATCAACTCGTCGCCTCAATCTCGTTCGGCATCGGGTGGATAATGACGATAGCCCCCTTAGCATTCACAGGGGCGATTGGCCATCATCCTGCTAGGAGATCTATTTTTGACATCTACCCTATCGATGCGAAATCGATTCTGATCGGACTCTTCTTCTTCGCAACTCACATTTTCATCAATACCTTGTTCGGATGGCTCGCCTACCTCTTCTTCTGGATCGCATGGATCAGGACTGTGATAGCAATATCAGAAGCAGTTGAGCCTTCTTGCGGGAGATGGCTGCTGCCAATAACCCCCGAGGCATATGCCGCCTCCAAGGTGGCAGAAGGCTGGCAGAAGAAAGAGGATAGATTCGGTACCGCATGTCTTGCCATTGGCCCAGAAGTCGGGGATTCGAAAATCATCATCGAAGGCGTCAGGCACCGTACGGGAACGTATCTGGCCGTTTCGCTTCTAGGAAGATCGGGGTACCGCTATGATCCATTCCAGAAGAGGCTCCACAACCCAATTCCAGAGGATATACTCAGCGAACCCCCCATTGAGATAACGAACCTCCAATGGCAAAAAGACGAATTCTAAGGATGCGCTTCGAGCCGTCACGCTTTAGCACCGCCTTCGCAGCCGTGTAGCATGGACGTCTGCATAGTAATGGGCTCAAAATCCGATCTTTCGGTCGGTCAGAAATGCACCGCGATTCTGGATCGCTTTGGAATTGAATACGAGTTACGAGTCGCATCAGCGCACCGCGCCCCAAAGTATCTCGAGAGCATAATTGAAGCCGCGGAAGAGGCCGGATGTACAGTGTTCGTCGGCATCGCAGGCGTCGCCGCAGCTCTTCCGGGAGTAATCGCATCCATGACTTCCAAGCCGGTGATAGGAGTCCCAGTAGGGGGAAAGGTTCCCCTCGATTCACTACTCTCGATTGTTCAGATGCCCCCAGGCATGCCTGTTGCAACAGTTGGAGTCGATAGAGGGGACAATGCGGGGGCCCTCGCTGTCCAGATACTGGCGTCAAGCGATTCTGAATTGTCGGACTCCTATGCCTCATGGAGGGGTGAGATGACTCAGAAGGTCATCTCGGACGACTCATCGATTCAAGGGTGATACGATGAAGACTGAAAACCTCGTCGAAGAGGCCCTAGAGCTCCTCAAGTCGGGGATAGACGATACTGCCATCATAGCATGTAGCGGCGGAATCGACTCCACCGTCGCTGCGGTTTTAGCACACAGGGCTGTAGGCGACCTTCTTCATTGCGTTTATGTTGATACGGGACTCATGAGGTTGGGCGAGTCTGAAGAGGTATCTTCCATGTTCGATGAGATGGGCATACATCTCAAGGTCGTGGATGCATCCGATCGCTTCTTCGCTTCATTGGACGGGGTAACCGATCCCGAGGACAAGAGGAAAGCGATAGGGGAGCAGTTCATCAGGGTATTCGAAGAGGAGCAGCGTGAAATCGGCGCCAAATATCTGGTGCAGGGCACGATCGCCCCCGACTGGATAGAATCGGGAGGCGGGGAGCGCGACGTCATCAAGAGCCACCACAATGTGGGAGGCATACCCGAGGACATAGATCTCTCAATTGTCGAACCCCTGCGAGATTTCTACAAGGACGAAGTCAGAGCAATCGCACGATATCTGGGCATCGCATCCTCTGAGAGACAGCCTTTCCCTGGACCCGGTTTAGCCGTCCGAGTACTGGGCGATGTCACGAGAGAACGTGCCGATGCCTGTAGGATAGCATGCGATATCGTCGAAAGGAGGATCATGGAGGCGGCAGAGTCCGGACTTTGCGACCTTCCATGGCAATACTTCGCAGCCCTACTCCCTGTTCGCTCTGTTGGCGTACATGGCGATGCACGGGTTCACGGCGAGACAATCGTGGTGCGTGCCGTGACAAGTTTAGACGGTATGTCCGCCAGGTATTCCCCAATTCCCCATGACGTATTATCAGGGATTAGTACGGAAATCACCAACTCCCTCAAAGGCCACGTCAATAGGGTCGTCTACGATATCACGCACAAACCCCCGGGCACCATTGAATGGGAATGATATCCCTGCGAATTTGAGCAGTCTTACTAGCGATTGATTGATGAAGGGCCTGTCCAGCCGCAGGTCGGGCCGACATAGCTTAGTTGGTGGAGCGGCGGACTGTTAATCCGCAGGTCGCAGGTTCGAGTCCTGCTGTCGGCGCCACAATTCACGCTTGTGTAAATCCTAGTTTGGCGTGGTTATCAATCGCCCAATTGTACAGATGTATCAGCGAAGGCCCCATTTCGAAGGCCACCTGTGTCGCCTGGTACTCTACGGTCGGAGGAATGGTATTGTGGGTGCTGCGTCTTACCAGCCCACAGCCCTCCAGCTCTTTCAGCCTCCTCGAGAGAGATGTGGCCGATATCCCCGCCAATCTCTGTATTTTCCCAAATCTCACCGGTTCTCTTGCGGATATTATGACATGTAGGACATTAAGCATGCTCGCTTTCGATAGAAGTTTCAGAAGCTCGTCCACGCCTTTCCTGTCTTTAACCGATAGGCCCAGAAATGGCTCGACTACGTTGTTCGTATCCAATGGCTTCGAAGGTACTCTAATCGATGTCGCCCCATCTACTCCTCCGGTGCGACTTACTGTAACTACGAGATTGACTCTGTGCCCTGCCTTCTCTGGAAGCCACACGCCCCATTCGGAACCATCGGGCTCAACCACCCCCCATTCGTATGTCCCTTCGGTTATCGGCTGAGAGTAGGTCCATGTAGCATCTCCTATCTTCTCCATGGGTGCTAAAATCCAGTCGTTGAAAGATCCCTTGATATGCGGCGTCCTGAGTCGCTTTGACTCATCATGCAACATGAACGAGACATCAGTCACGGCCATTCTTGACGAGCGCATCATGAGGTTGCTCAATACCTCTTTTTTTATCAATGTCCTTATTGAGAGTCACATTCCGAATGTCTCGTAGATATTCTGGTATTCCCGAATCATGCGTTGCCCCGTGAACGCAGACCCTGCGACGATAGCCGACCTCATCATGGACAACCATCTGCCTCTACTCGATTTCCACGCGGGCAGAACATCATTCTCCAGTAGATCGTATAGCGAGTTCGCATCTCTGTCATCATCTCGGGAATCTTCCTTGTTTCCAATTCCCCATCCATTCACCCCGTGATTGCATGCTTCAGGCCACCATCCATCTAAGATGGAAAGGTTGGGCACGCCGTTCATGACTGCTTTCATGCCAGAGGTACCACTTGCTTCCATGGGTCTCACAGGGGTGTTGAGCCAAATATCGACCCCGCTGGTCATCGCCAGACCGGTTGCCATGGAATAATCTTCCAGGAAAGCAACAGGAATATCCTCGAGCATGTTTGAGGCATCGAATATCTCCTTGATCAGAGCCTTCCCCCCCTCATCCCTAGGGTGAGCCTTACCGGAGAAGACGAATTGAATCTGGCCCGAACCTATCTCATTGAGCCTCGGAATATCCCTGAATACGAGCGAAGCACGCTTGTAAGTCGCGAAACGCCTTGCAAAACCTATCGTAAGCCTATTCCCATCAAGATCCACATCCGTCATCGACCTGACAAGTTCACGCAAGACGGCGCGTGACTCTGACCGTGCACGCTCAAGTCCAGTTTCGCTGAGCGTGTCCGCTTCAAGCAAAATACCACCGTCCGATCTCCAACCTTGTAATTCTTCGTCGTATAGGCGCGACATTGTGGGAGATACCCATGTCGGATGGTGAACCCCGTTGGTAATCGGCGATATGTCGGCCCCAGGGAACATGCCCGATGCAACCTCGGCATTCAGAATCGAGACAGCATTCACATTGCCCGCCATACCGATTCCGAGATGGCTCATCGAGCATCGGCCCCCATCATTTGCCACTTTCTTCTCTTCGGGCCCTATGAGGCCCTCAACAACGCCCTCAACAAGTCCCCATTCGAAGCGATCGTGCCCTGCAGCGACAGGCGTGTGAGTCGTGAACAGGGTTCTCGACGAGACCTCCTCCCTGCTCCATCCCTGGCGCATCATCTCTAAGGCAGCCATCGAGCAATGGCCCTCATTCAAGTGCAAGCCCTTCAGGGGCCAGTGACCCA
>JAZANC010000078.1:0-2653 GCA_036228805.1 Thermoplasmatota archaeon | reverse complement strand
TGGGCGGCCCCCCTGCGGCAGAGATACCCCACACAGTCCTACAGGCCGTTCTCGCGGCTGAAGCCGAGGAGGATGCGGATGAGGCGTTCATACCAGTGGAAGAATACCCGCTGGATTCCACCATCGGGTATTACCCCGGCTGCGTCGACTACATCGACCAGGAGATGGTCTTCAGCCACGTAAACGAGGGGTCGATGAACCTGGGGGACACCACCACAGCGGCGTTCACCATCTTCGACGAGATGGACGTTGGAGTGTCATATCTCGGGAGGGACTTCCTGAAGTGCTGTGGCCACGATCAGAAGTGGCAGGGCATGAGCGAAGTCTTCGAGAAGCTGAAGGCCTACAACCAGAAGAAGCTCAAAGCCAGCGGGATAGAGACGCTGGTGACATCCTGCGCAGAGTGCTTCAGAACATTCGCAATGGACTACGAGCTGGATGAGATGAAGGTGATGCACACCACGGAATTCATCACCCAGCAAGGATTCGATGTTCAGATGGCCGTTGATGAGGACGTCACCGTGACATATCACGACCCATGCAGACTCGGTCGTCAGATGAACATCTACGAGGAGCCGCGGGACCTGGTTCGCAAGGTGGAGGGGGTGAGCCTCGTCGAGATGGAGCATCATGGGGAGGACGGTCTCTGCTGCGGCGTCTCCAGCATGATGTCCTGCAACGAGAACTCCAGGGCCCTCCGCCTCCAGAGATTCGACGAGGTAAAGGCAACCGGGGCAGAGATAATGCTCACATCGTGCCCGAAGTGCGTGAGTCACTTCGAATGCTTGAAATTCGAGGGCGATCCAAGGCATGACTTCGAGATTCTCGACGTTGTGTCCTTCCTTGCAAGGCAGATCGAGTCGAAGCGCGCCTGACTGGCCGCAATGCCCTCCGCGACAACCATGCGTTCATGAGTGTGCTCTAATTCCGTGAGTCATCCATGACGCGCATTAGTGATCTTGAAGCCCGTCGCGCGGTCGAGCAGCACCGCATAAGAGCGATGATGGCAGCTCAGAGAGCCGGAGAGCGCGCGAAGCTGAAGATTGGGCCCGAGCATGTTGCATGGGTCAAGGAAGAGATGTGCATCGGGTGCGACCAATGCACCATAGTTTGCGATGATGATGCGATTGAGCTCTACGATGTGAGAATGCGCAGCCCGATAATAGACGTCGAGATAAACAAGAAGGCGAAGATACTGAGAGAGCCATGTACCGGATGCGGGCTATGCGTCCTGAGCTGCCCCACGGATGCGATTGTCATGATCGATCGGTGATCCTCGATTTCACCGCAGAATTGTAAATCGACTCGAATCTCTGGCAGGACTGCTTGAATGTAAATTTCTCAAGTACTCTCTTCCTGCCGTTCTCGCCCTTCTTCGCTAGGCGATTTCTGTGAGAAAGCTCCTCAATCACTGCTTCAGCAAGGGAGTCATGGTTACCCATCTCGAAGAGTGCTCCCACGTGCTCGTCGACCATCTCAGGGATGGGGCCCTCATCGGTCGCGACGATTGGGACGCCCGAGGACATGGATTCGAGGGGGATGAGCCCTTGGCCCTCATAGTACGATGGGAAGACCGTCAAATCACTCGCCCGGTATACCTCGGATAGTTTCTCGAACGGAAGACTGCTCTCTATCGAGAGTGCGTCGGAGAGTCCCATTCTCGAAGCTTGAGACATGAGTTTCGACTTCATGCCCCCCCTGCCTACGATGAGGAGTTTCGCATGGGTTTCACTTTCTCGTATCAGGGAGAATGCTCTGAGAAGCGTAGTGTAGCCCTTCCGAGCAGCCAGCCTCCCCACGGCTAGAATGAGCGGAGAATCTTCAGAAACGCCGTATCTCGACCTCAATGACTCTCTGGACTCCGCGTGGCCGGGTATGCTCTCATCGAATGGCCTGAACAGCTTGTCGTCCACCCCCCAGTGAACGGTTTCGCAGTTCCAAGCTCCTGCGAGGCCGTACCTCTGTTCGAAATCCTGCCGAGTGGCATCAGAGTTTGACACTGCGATATCGGCCATTGAAGCAGCGACTTTCTCGAATTTCGAGTAGTGCTTGGCGGTCAGTAGAATTGCCAGATCGTTTGGATTTCGGAAGACGGCGGGCTCGCCCATCCTTCTGGCCACGATTAGGCCGTCCCTCTCACCCATCCATGAGCCGTGAAGTGAGGCGACGACTGGTGCGATGGACCTGCATCGCTTGATTTGCTCCCTGTTGAGGCTGATCATCGGGAGGTGTAGATGAATCACATCGAATGGGTCAGCCTTGTGTACTTTCTCCAATTCTTTCAGAGCGTGATATGCGTATGATCTTGTGAAGTACATGGGTATCCTCGCCCATGGAACTCGAATTACATCGATATTGTCGATTTTTTCATCGTCCCCCCGGGTGCCGTTTCGCGTGATTATTGTGACTCTGTTGCCTGATTCAACGAGATGCCTGGATAGATGGTGGACCGTGCTCCCCATGCCGCCCCATCGAGGAGGGTATTCTGCCGAAATCATCGCGACGTGCATATCGGCCCCGTCTAACGGCCCTAGCACATCCGCTTGAATGAATCGCCATGTTATGCGTCTTGATTCAAACCGTTCAAATGGAACGCCGTTTCATGGAGGGCATGGCAAAGGACTCCGCGGACCCCGTTCGCTTCGGTGCCGAG
>JAZANC010000077.1:0-10448 GCA_036228805.1 Thermoplasmatota archaeon | reverse complement strand
AAGGAAGGGAGATTTAACGAACATTTTGCATGAGGGACACGAGTTGCGGGAGAGGCTTTTCCTCGTAGACCGCAGGGGTGTGATTAGATATGGAGAACGAACTTAGAAACGCAATAGAGGCTGCAATTACCGCAGCACCGGAACGAAAGTTCACAGAAAGTCTTGAAATTGCCTTCACCATCAGGGATGTTGATCTCAAGAATCCATCTAACCGGATACAAGAGGAGATTCGTCTTCCTTCTGGAAGAGGCCGCAGTGTACGCATAGCGATGTTCGCAGGCGGAGAAATGGCTACTAAAGCGAAGGCTGCCGGTTTAGAAATAATTGACCCAACGACCATAGAAGATCTCGGCGGTAACAGACAAAGAGCAAGGAAACTGGCTAACAGCATGGATTTCTTCCTTTCTGAAATACCCCATATGGGGACAGTTGGTCGTTTCCTCGGTATAGTCCTTGGACCACGTGGAAAGATGCCTCGGCCGGTGCCTCCAAATCTTGATCCTGGCATGATGGCCGCTGGGTTGAAAGATACAGCAATTGTTAGGTCTAGAGACAGAATGACCTTCCATGCAGCGTTCGGTACGAGAGAGCAGAGTCTAGACGAGCTCACTGGAAACGTAATGGCGGTTTGGAATCGAGTTGTCGGCAAACTAGAGCGTGGTTCCATGAATATTCGATCTTGCTACATCAAGACCTCGATGGGGCCGTCTGTAAAGGTGGAGGTTACAACGTCATGATACCTAAGATTGCACCTTGGAAGAAGACCAGAGTGGACGAACTGGAAGAGTTGCTAAACTCCGATGGTGTCATCGGCATTGTAGATGTCTCTGGTGTACCAGCCAAGAATATGCTCGATATGCGAGCATCACTTAGAACCAAGTTATCGATAACCATGGCCAAGAAATCTCTAATCAGGAGAGCATGGAAAGCCTCGGGCAAAGACCCGGAAACTCTGGAGTCACTCTTCGAATCTTCAACCCAACCAGCCATAGTCCATACTGACTCGATGAATGCATTCGAACTGTCTGACGAGCTTTCCAAGACAAGACAAGGAAGGGCTGCTAAAGATGGTGAATTGGCGCCGATGGATATCGTAGTGGAGAAGGGGCCTACCCAATTCGGGCCAGGGCCCATTGTTGGTGAGTTCAATGCTGTTGGGATACCTGCTAAGATCGACAAGGGCAAGGTGTCAATCCAAAAGACCGTTACTGCTGTCGAAAAAGGCGAGCCCATCTCAGCTGATCTAGGAATAATGCTTGCAAAGTTGGATATCAATCCGATAGAAATAGGGATTATACTAGCAGGAGCGCTAGAAGACGGATTCGTCCTCATGGCAGATGAGTTGGAAATAGATTCTGACGCTGTTAGAGATGATATCATCAGGGCGGTTTCAGGTAGTTTCAATCTTGCTTGCAACATAACATATCTCACAACGCAGACATTGCCGACGCTCATTGCAAAGGGCAAGGGCGATGCGCTTGCAGTGGCAGTCGGTGCCGGAGTGATCAATGACGATACAGCCGGTATAATTCTGTCAAAGGTTCGGTCACAGGCATTAGGTCTGGCCGGAAAACTCGATTCCGATGCACTTGACGAGGAGGTCATTGCTGCGCTTGATGCGTCTGCAAGCGCTCCTGTAGAGAGCGTTGCCCCGGCTGATGCCTCATCAGCTGATGGGGAATCTGGGGACGATGCCCCGGATGAAGAAGAGGAAGAGGAGGAAGCAGGGTTCGGAGGACTCGGCGATCTCTTCGGTTAAAGGAAAAAGGTGAATGAAATGGAGTATGTATACGCTGCAATGTTACTGCACTCAGCAGGAAAAACGATCGACGAAAAGAGCATCACTGGGGTTCTCGAAGCCGCAGGAGTAGATGTAGACGCGGCACGCGTGAAGGGGCTTGTTGCCTCGCTTGCGTCCGTCGACATCGAAGAAGCGATGTCTACTGCGATCGCCGCTCCGGTCGCTGCGGCTCCTGCCGCAGGCGGCTCTGGAGGCGGCTCTGAAGCCGCTGCCCCCGCAGAGGAGGCGGCTGCTGAAGAGGAAGAGGAGGAGGACTCTGGCTTCGAAGGCCTGGGTTCGCTCTTCGGCTGAAGCATAAGCAGACCAGATAGATTCGAACGGCTATCCAGCGAAAGCAGGGGCTGATGAGATACTCAGGTTCTAGAGTGGATCCGAATCACATCCGACATCATAAGCTCAGTATCTGCCCCCACAGTTCGACCTGTTACACAATTCGTTGCCCGTATGAATCCGTCTCCCAAATCAGTATGCACAGCATAAGCGAGGTCTCGTGCAGTTGAGCCTGATGGCAGTACAATCGCATCTGGGAGCTTACGGTCCTCTGCGTCCGTCCACTTACCTTCATCTGCGACGGGGTATGCAACAGTCATGGAGAGATCTTCGAACACGACTTTTGATAGGAGGTCGATTAAACCGTCTCCTTCAAGTGTGCTTGTTTTCTCTCTTATCCTCTCGAGAGCCTCCTCTTGTGGTTTTGATAATTCCGATTCTGGATTCACTGAAAAACGGGAAGGGCCATCACCAGGCCGGTATGTGATCATGCCTGCATTACTCGCCCTACTCAGAGTTAGTTCGGCTTCAGCGGACGTTGGCATATATCTCAAATTCAATGTCTCCAATTCGGCGAGCGCTGCCTCGAGATAACCCGAGTCGACGCGATCTGCCTTATTGGCAGCTATAGCAATTGGAAACATGGATTTTCGGATTTCTGATGCAATGATTCGTAATGTATTCTCATCCCAGTTCCATGGTTGATTATCTGCTCCACTAGATCTGGCAGCCTGTATTCCAGAGATAGCATCCTTTTCTCCTCCACCTAGACCGCTGATCATTTGTACAATGAAATCAATGAGAGCGCGGTCGCCTCCTGATTGGACTCTTCTAGCGCCTCTTGACCAGCCTTCTTTTAGAATTCCAGTAAGCCAAAGATCTATCTCATCGATGAGGAAATTATGCTCTAACAGTGGAGATGAACAGGATTCAACCGTATGATTCCCTTCCAGATCGGTAGTACCCGAGACATCTACCACTTGGATGAGTGCGTCGCATCTAGAAAGATCAGAGAGGAATTGATTTCCTCTTCCCCTTCCCTCGTGTGCACCGGGAACGAGTCCAGCAACATCGATAAGAGTGATTGGGACCAATCTACGATGATTTAAGCAAGACCCGGTTCTAGGCTGGCAGATACTCCCTGATCGAGATTCTTCTTTGATCTCGATTCTGTCGCCGAGACGGGTTGCAAGTTCTTTGCATCTGCATAATTCTGGAGTCGGTATCCAGGCTATACCGACATTCGGATCTATCGTCGTAAATGGGTAGTCTGCTATATCAACAGGAGTGGCAGTCAGAGCGGAGAATGCAGTCGATTTGCCAACATTGGGTTTACCCACCAATCCAATCCTCATGATTGATGCTAGAGTGGAGGCGACAACAATGTGCCGATGCTCAGAGCTCGGTTGGGGCTCCGGGGACTTCAGTATCAGACGCCGGAAGCAGGACCGTTTCGACGTCTGCTCCTGCGGCCAGTACAGAGCGAATTGAGGTTGGAGAGGCGATTGTGTAAGACTCTATAGAACGAGAGGAGGGGGATGCGGTTTGCAATATCTTCCCATGGAATAAACCTCTAACGATATTCAAGGTGTGAAGAGTAACTGCAACCACTGCTCCGTAGAAAAGAACCGAACCAATCACTGCGAATCGTTCAGCCAGGGAGGAGGTGGCTTCGATGTCGATGTCTGTGACTGAAAGTGATATAGATTCAGATATCAACGTGCAAACAAGCCCGGTTGAAACTGCGGTTACGAACATCCAATATCCCTGTCTTGTTCTCTCAGGCGCAGGCAAAGTTCGGTTAGTTATGGCAGGATACAGATGAAGCACTATTCCCATGCTCATTGGTATCATGAATAGCCACATGGTCATGAGTTCTACAGTCTCCAATAGAGGTTCATATGTTTGGAAGCCAACGAACGATGGGCTTCTGAATGAGTAATTTAGGAACCAAAGTATGACCAGTGAGAAAGATGATGCTACAAGAATTGCCATTCCGTTCGTTATTTCAGGGGTTCTGCCGCTTGTTCTTATTGTGGCTATGATATTAGCAGATAATGCTAGCATGGGTGCGAGTGACAGGGCTACAAGGAATGTGCCAAACATCCTGGACGAGTCAGTTACATCGGGCATACTCGCGTTTTGGGTGATTAGGCTAGAAAATAGACCACCATCTAGGCTCTGGTACACTGAGGTGGTGATTACCAATCCTGCGAGCACTGTTCCGCTCAACGTACGTGACCAAAGAGGGGATTTGGAGCCCAATGCAGCGGAGTAAAGAGCTAATGCCGATACAGACCAAAGGAAGAAGGGGGCTCCGAAGAGTTTCATAATTAGCCAAGGTTCTGCTATTGGGTTTGTGTCGCCCATTAAGACCTCGACCAGTATGCTAACTGGACCGGCCACCATTGCTAGGATCAGTAGCCAACCGGGTTCTTTCGGACTCTGGGTTCTATTTGCAAAAGCAATCAGTAAATTGACAGCTACAGCTGAAAAGGCAAGTGCCATTACCGCAACTGCTGCGAGTGTGATATCAATCCCAAACGGATCTGGATTGTGAGCTGCAATGAAGAGGATGATGACTCCCAGCGTCCATGGAGCGGCTACGAGAGTCCCGTTTCTCTCACTGGGAAGACCTCCTGGGGTGCCGCAAAGAGATGGTAGAACGTGGAAAGATGCTCCAATCACGGCCATTGCAACTGAGCCGTACAAACCAACAGCAGTCCCGGCTGCGATGAGCGTTGATGATGTTGGGTTGTAGCCCCAACCAGATAAGGATATGAGGGCATACTGGTCATGGCCAACCCAAATCCCAAGGAATGTGAAGCAGACGGCAACGAATAGCCATAACGAGCTTAAAACGATCCACGTCCTAGCTGCAGATCCCGGCCTCCCTTCTGCGAAGTCTATAGCTGGTCCAAGTGCCTTCTCTAGAAGAAACATGCCTGTTGACCTAAGGACTTCTCCAAGTGTCCCCAAGCCTCTGCTTGAAAGTGCGAAGAAGATGAACAGAATGAGCCATGTAGTCAAATGATTGGGTATGTCGACGAACATATTTACTCACTCCCTGGTGACTTCCGTAAGAAGTGTGGACAAGATCATCAATGCGCCCACAAGCATTCCAAGTATGAATAGCCAAACTTGCCCTTTAAGCGAAGCAAATGTCTCTAGATCAGATATTACTGGCAAATTCTGACCAGGGAATATGATTGAATAAATTGTAAGAGAGAGCAGTGCTATGATTACTCCAAGAGCCAAGAAGACCCATGAAGACTTGGGTTCAGCATCAGCCTGAAGAAAAACATCAATGTCAGCGACTGAATCTGCCAAGAAAACCACACCTTTGCCCAAAGGGGCGTTCTGACCACCTTCATCGCATCCTTAAGCATTAGGCGAAAGAAGGTCGATTTCATGGAGCACGTAGCAATCTCTGGGGATTTCCACGCCTTGAGAGGCCTGTTCCAAATTGGGCGGGTAAGGCAAGGTCGCTTCTTATCTCATCTCGCCATATAGACTTGCAAGAGCAATCGATATTGGAAAATTCATCCAAATCTGAAGATACAGAATATCGCTCAATGGCTGCAACTACGTCTTTATCACAAGACCCGCAATTATGCGCGCCCCTGATCTTGCCTCCTGCAGTTGGATGGACTATTACTCTCGAATCGCCTGAGGAAATTGTCTCATGTGATTCTCGTATCATTTCAACTAAAGACCAGAGCCAAGGTGGTCTGTACTCCCTACTTCGGTGTAATCTGTCCACAATCGTTCTTTTTTGTATGTTCATCGGATTTATCGAAACTTCGTCACTTAGGTGTGAAACTTCCTTTATCCAACGTATCGAATGACTTAATGCATCTCCCTCTGACATAAATGGTGGTTTGAAGAGTAGATATGTTTTGATTCTGAATCCATGGAATCGTAGTCTTTCAACTGCAGAATTCCAAGTCTTCAGATTAAATCCCTTATTGACATGGAATCTTAGCACAGCATCATCGTATGCTTCTAGGCCGATGGCCACAGTGAGCCCTGGATGGATAGATGCCATCCATTCTAATTTCTCATCTTTGCATAGATGGGCCTGAGCTTCAACAACCAGATGCAATCCTCTCTCATGAGTCTCACGGAGAATAGCTTCCTGCCACTCTACGGGATTTTCTTTATCTTCAAAAAAGGTGCCTGAGGTGTACACTTTCACCATATCGCATCCTTCGAAATCTTTTGTGCGGCGTTTCGCTTCTTCCCACTGTGCGAATAGATCGTCTGAAGTTACATCGTCCCTTACATCGTTGAAATAACCACAGAAAGTACATCCGGATTTCCACCACCAGGTACATCCTCTCGTTCTTAATATTACAGTGGCTGCAATACAGGGGGTACCGTCTGGAAGAACCTCTGGAGTGGTGTAAACAGTTGCAGGTCTTGAGGCGTCCCAAGATTCCCGTCGTTCTACCGAGGCAGGGTGGTTCTCGGGCGCCTTTACCAATTCATGTAGCCTGGATGGAGGCTTGTGGCGCCTTAGAAGGGGTGATGCCATGGGCCTCGGTTCAGCCTTTACGTATTGAACATAAGCAAGGTCCGCCTTTCCCAAAGTGGGTTGGGGTCTATCGCATCTTTGAAACGCCGTAGTTCTTATCAGACGCTATGGGCGTCCTATCGGCCTCTGTCAGCGTAGCCAAAAATGAACAAGAAAGAGACGCGCTGCAAGGGTGGTATTGGTATGATTGGGCAAATCAGGCGTTTGCTCTTACTGTGCTGACTGTCGTCGTCCCAGCATTGACTGCCAGCATGTATAACACGGCTACTGGAACTCAGAGTGGAGATTCTTTCTACGCCTTGGTTTTGGGGCTTTCAAGCCTATTTGTGGCTCTAGTAAGCCCTGTATTGGGGGCAATTGCAGATCGTATCGAGATAAAACGAAAGATTCTCTGGGCGTATACGATTGTTGGCGTTATCTTCACTGCTCTAATGGGTCTTGCTCCATTTCTAGGAGAAGGTACAGACTACATGTTCCTCGCAGTCTGTCTTGTGATAGGAAATATTGGATTCGCAGGTGGGAATGTGATTTATTACGCATTCATGCCTTATCTCGTAGAGAAAGAAGATGTTGATCACGTCTCAAGTTGGGGCTATGCGTACGGATTCATGGGTGGTTCATCGATCTTAATAGTCCATCTGGGCCTTGGACTGACTCTTGGATTCACACCGACCATACTAGCATTCATATTCGTTACTAGTGCACTTTGGTGGTTGGGCTGGGGTTACCAGTTATTTCTCAAAACTCCTGAGCCAAAGCTTCCATCGCCTAAAGAATATGCAAGCTCGATGGAGGCGGTGAAAGATGGTTTTAGTGAGGTTGCTAACTCATTCCGCGAAATTAAGAAATACAGATCTCTATCGATTTTCTTGGTCTCATATCTGCTCTTTTTCGATGGGGTAAACACAATCGGGGGGATGGCTGCTGCATATGGAGAATCCGTGCTAAGACTCTCGACAACAATGAATTTTGTATTACTTCTCATGGTCAATATCGTTGCTATACCAATGACGATCATCGGGGGGAAGGCGGCTAGAAGATTCGGTACGAAAGAAGTTCTTACTGGAGCGTTAATTGTGTACTGTGTCGTAGCCATATTGGCAGTTGGTTTCGCACCGCTTGATCTCGACGACGATCATGATCGCTATGATTTCCAATATGACTGGGATGAGTCTGATAACACCTATGAATTGACCACACTATACGATCGAGGAGTGGATGCATGGGTCAGTGACAGTGGGGAAGGGGATGCTAAATTCAGAGACGCTTTCATGGAATTCCTACAAGACGATTCGGGTGATGAGCGCTCATCGCTCCCTCTCGACGAGGCGACGGTCCTCGCAAGTCGGATGATGGGAGAGCTTGATCACAGATTCAGCTTTTCATTCAATGGCGGGGATCTAGATGGTGAGCGCTCTGTAGGCGATATTCATCCGTCGAAGATAGGGGATGGCGAGTTGAGTTGGTGGCCTAAGACGCTGCGAGACAATCTTTGGGAGCCTCTTGGCTTGGGTGTTAATCTGCAATGGATAATCCTTGGAACGATGGTTGGCATTGTGATGGGGACCGTCGGAGCACAGGCGAGGAGTATGATGGTCATGCTAACACCTCGGACGAAGGCCGCAGAATTCTTCGGTTTCTTTGGATTTATTGGGAAGGCTGCTGCCTTTATTGGACCGATAATCTACAGTATAAGCGCCAATCTCTACAATTCGAGAGTTGCAGTATTTACAATAATGATCGTCATTCTTGCAGGTACCGCTTTGCTGACTCGCGTTGATCTCGAAGAAGGCGCTGCCACTGCAGAGGCCGTAGATAGAGAGGCTTGGGATTCTTCAGAATAGTGGGGTATGATTTTGAATTTCTCTGCTGTTCAGCATTTGCTTACCCTGCTCATACTACCCTTCTTCGGAGTATTGATCGGGATTGGCATACTGCCTGGTTATCTGATCTTCTTAGAGATTCAAGAGTGGGGCGCAATGATTGGGGGCGATTATGTTGTTACTTCCCTCATTACTTGCATAGGGCTTGGTATTGCTTACATTGTGGGCGGTTTAGGCATCGTGATTGTGACTGGGTTATCCGGCTCTATTTTTGCCCTGAGGGGCAAAGAAGGCAGATTCCCCTTAAGATCCATGATTACAATAAGGTGGGCTTTTGCTTTGGTTTTTCATAGAGTAGCGCTAATATTCCTTTCAACGATAGTTCCGTCCATGTTCTCCACACTGTACTACAAAATGATGGGGCTTAACATGGGTTCAGGCGTTATAATCAATACACCGAGAATAAATGATGCGCCTATGATTACTTTGGGCGACAGGGTAGTGATTGGGGGTGAAGCGACCATAAATGGGCATCTAGTGGAACAGGGCGAGCTCGTTCTTGCGCCTGTGACCATTGGAAGTGGTTCACTTATCGGAGGTGGTTCAGTGATTCAGCCCGGGTCAAAGATCGGGAAGGACGCCATTGTAGCATCACGGGCAGTGGTCCCAAAATGGACCGTCATACCGGATGGTGAGACTTGGGGCGGCATTCCTGCGAAGTGTATCCGTAAAGCGGATGGCACGAAGCCTGGTTAGGCAGATCTGATTCTCTCGATCAACTCTGCTTTCTTTCCTTTGGCGTCCATTCCTTGTTCGGAAAGAATAGCCCGAAGTTCTGCGACCTTTAGTTTGTCTAGATTATCCGGTGGATCGTTATTCTTCTCTTCAGGGGGGTCCTCATGTACAGCTTCCATCTGAGACTTGAATGCGGCTTGCTTATCCTGCTGGTCCTTGACTGCCTCAACAGCGCGCTCGATCATGTCGAATCTGTCTTTTATGGCCTCGTTCAACTGTTCAAAGAGACTCATGTGAGACTGATACCACTGATCTCTGGCTCCGAGTTCTGCCTGGGAGACTCGGAGGGACTCGTCTAATTCCTCTGCAACTTCGAAGACTCGTCCGAGACGCGCTGATTCTCGTGAGTACATTTCCTCCATCTTCTCGAGATCTGGTTCAAGATGCTGGATACGCTTCCTAGCTTTGGCATGATCCATCTCAAGGTCTCTGATGCGGGAGTCTTTCTCAGTGAGTAACGATTCGAGGCCCTCGCGCTCAATCTCTTTGTCTATGGCCTCTTTTTCGAGTACGTCGATGACAGCGTTCTTCTCCTGGAGTTCTTCCTCGAGCCTTCTGTAGGCCACATAGAGTTTCTCGAGGCGCTGCGTTTCTTCTATCAAGCGCTCCTCAAGTTGCTGTGCGCGTTCATCCGACATTGGGTGCCCCTCTCTTGTTGACGATATGAAACCAGCAGGTCCCTTGTTAGCGTCGAATGTCTCTTTTGCTCAGATTCCGACGGCTCGTGTGACTGCTGCGATAACAGCAGTGAGTCGTTTAGCAGTAGGGATGTGTAGCTTTTCATCCGGGCCGTGTGCATTATTTCCAGGTCCTGAGGCCCCTGTACAGAGAAACGCTGCGCTTGGGTACTTTGCCTGCATCATGGCCATGAAAGGTATCGTTCCTCCGACCCATGTAGGGCAGGGTGGATTATCAGTAAGTGCCACCGCAGCCTCATTAAGCGCAGATGAAACATTGTTCGGAAGAGGGGGAGCCTTGAAACCGTCGGCAGGGGGGTGTGCGATGAATTTGACTTCAGCGCCGTATGGTGGATCGCTTTCCAAGGTCTCAGTTAACTCAACGAGTGCCTGCTCAGAGTTCACTCCAGGAGGGAGTCGCACGCTAAGCGCCAAATCGGTGTTAGTCCTAAGCACATTTCCAGCAGTCTGAACAGGAGGGAGGCCATCAGCACCTATCACTGAAAGTGCTGGGCGCCAATTCACATCCAATAGCATCTGTGCGA